>DITP01000094.1 GCA_002422135.1 Acholeplasmataceae bacterium UBA6181 | reverse complement strand
ACAACTGTCAAAGAAAGGATTATAAATTATTTGTGAAAGCGCTGTCAATGAAATTAACGCCTTTTACACCAAATCATTTATTTCACCTTTGAAAAACCTATATAAGGCTTTTTGTAAGTTATCTCAAATAGATGACAAAATTGTCTTATAAGTGTGTAATTTGACTATAAAGGAAATAGGAGGAGAAACATGAAAGAATTTGTAAAAGCAATGGATGGACTACCTTGGATCGTTAAACTCATTTTAGCGTTACCAGGAATTGATGGATTTGCATGGGGCATTTACCGTTTAGTTAAAGGTATTTCAAGCAATAACATGACTTTAATTATTGCTGGTATCGTGTGGCTTTTAGTCGGGTGGGCAGTCCTTTGGATTTTGGACATCTTCACATTAATCACACAAAAGAACGTTACAATATTTGCATAAAAGAAAAGCAACCTTCGGGGTTGCTTTTTTATTGATAATATTTATGCAATTGATGCTCTAGAAATTTATACATCGGTTCATATAGCCATAAGATTGCAAGGAAATTTGAGATTCCCATGATGAGTTCAAAAATCAGATCCATCAATAAATATTCCATGAATGGAATACCAAGTGCGAAAACTGAAACGGGAATAAACATCCAACCATATACAAATCCAAAAATAAATCCAAAGATTGATAAAGCCCAAACACTTTTGAACCCCTTAAAAATAGTTGAAAGTAAGATTGGAATTAGCATCCATCCAATGAGCATTGATGGAATATGTAGGGGCATTACCGGACCAAAAGGTGATAATAAATTAATTGAGATGACGTGGACAAAAACAATCATCGTAGTTTTTTTAAATCCCAATAATCTCGTATATAAAATAACTAATAGAGCCGTAAATGAAACATTCGGAATAAAAGATAGTGCAATTTGTTGTGCAAAAAGAACTGCTGCTAAAACAGCAATGAGTGCAATATCTTTAATTTGTTTTGTTTTTAGTCCCATGTCTACCATCCCGATACCCTCGTCACAATAATTCTAATTCTTTCTCCGTTTGTAAGGGCATATCCACTTACTCCTTTGGTTGTTAATCGATATGTATTGTTCTCATATACTTGAATTGCTAAATAAGTTTTATCCCAGTCAGTCACGACTTCAAAAGTCTCACCTTTTATGCCTAATATGATTTTTCCATCGATGTTTGATCCATCTGCAAAAAATTTGAATGATGCACTGCATGTTGGATCAGGATCATATGTTTTTGATGCACAAGTGATCGCAAAATGTGATTGTAAAACATCATATAGGGTATCCCCAGTTTTAAATGAGATTGTTTCTTGAAATAAAACTTCTTCATACTCAGTGGCAATTATAAGTTCAAATTCACCTGGACCACTAAATTTTTGACTTTGCCCATAAATATAAATACCTACAATTAGTAAGATAATTACTGACAAAGTGATTGCTAATTTAATGGTATTTTTTGAACTCATAATTATACCTCGTTATGAAAAATCATATAAATAAATCGGTTTTTGTTCTTTACGGTACATTTGATATAAAGCAAGCGCAGTAAAAGCTTGTGGTGTAGAAAACATGAGGTCAAGATCTTCATCAGCATGCATCCATTTAAACCCGCCTTCACTCTCATAAGTCATCAGAGCTTCGATCAGATCTATATCTTCAATGGTATAACTTTCATCCCGAGGATTTTCACCAATCGCAATTAATCCAATAATCACAGTTGCTGTGGTTGCACTATTCGCATTTCCCCAAGATATCACACCCTCCTTTGATAAATAGCTAATAATTAATATTTTTAACTCGTCAATATACGCTTTAACATCTGTTTCATCTTTATAAGGCGCTAACGCTAGCATTGCCATACCTGCAAAATCAGCATCCATATAAGTGAGATCAGTGTTTAGTATGATATTTTTATAAGTACTAATTTTTTCAGTTGTACTAGTCGCCATATAGGAAGCATGTAATAAAGAAGTCGCTTCATATGGATTTTCTGTAGTCTTAGTTGATAACACATTTTTTGATTGTGTCATATCTTTATCTAAGATACTTTCATAAACAAGTGCATTCATCAAACTATATGTTGTATCTCTTTCAAACGTCATTTCGAGACTTAAATTATCATTTATAATTTCCATTTTATCTTTTGGATCTAAATGATAAATACTTGCAAGTACTGAATCATTTACGAAATCGCTCGTCACAAATGTTGATACATAGCCCTCTAAAAATTGATCAATCGATACATCTACCTTTTGATCTGTCTCATCTAACTGTGCTTGACACCCAGAAACCGTCAAAACACTTAAAACAAATAATGCAATAAACCATACTTTTTTCATGTTATTCTCCTTTTTGTTATAAAAAAACCATACCCTTCTGGGGTATGGCAATAGACAAAAAGAGCAGTTATGCTCGTCTCAACCCCAGAAGATGACTTAAATGTTGATAAAATCGGTAGGTCTCCCGGCTTAACATCATCCTACTTTGCGCCTTCCCATTTTCACAGTGGCTATGCATTTCGTCCGTTTCACGGTTGCTGGGACAGCTCGAGCATTGAACTCGATTCCCTGTTATGTATCGATATACACCGACTCATCAGATTAAGTTAACTTTATTATACGTTGCTTTAGAACAAAGC
>DITP01000074.1 GCA_002422135.1 Acholeplasmataceae bacterium UBA6181 | reverse complement strand
CAAACTTATCTAGAGGCCATTTCAGAACCAAGAAAATCAGAAATAATGACTTTATGTGATATGATGGAAAAAGTGACGCAAAAGAAACCAAAACTATGGGAATCCATCATTGGATTTGGGAGTCTTCATTATACTTATAAAACAGGACATGAAGGGGATATGCCAATATTAGGTATAGCCAATCGGAAATAAGCCATCACACTCTATATGTCTTACAATATTGAACAATATAAAGAATTAAAAGACTTGGGAAAAGTGACACATGGCAAAGGGTGACTATATATTAAGAAACTTTCAGATGTTAATTTATCTGTTTTAGAATCCTTAATGAAACAATGTGTAAAAGATCTCATGCAATCACCTTTGATTAAAGAAAACGAGGAATCTCATGAATAGTGAAAAATTGTATGCCATGAAAATGAAAGATCTTTATCAACTTTATGTTGCTAAAACAGAACGTAAGAATCGAACAAAATCAGAGGTTGATGATCTCATGATATGGATGATGGGATATACAATAGATCTATTTAATGAAATCATCCAATCTGATATTGATGTTCGAACTTTTTTTGAATATTTTCCATCCATTCATCCAGTAGCCAGTCAAATTCGAGGGAAAATTTGTGGTGTAACAATCGAAGATATTGAAGATCCCTTGATGAAAAAAATTAGAATCATGGACAAATTAATTGACGAACTTTCAAAAGGTAAATCAATTGATAAAATTAAAAGAATCTCAACTAAGTGAGATTTATTTAGCTATTCTCAAGATAATATTTTTTTTACTCATGAAAAAAAATGCTATTTTATAAGAATTTTATGCATGATAAAGAGGTTTTATGATACAATGAAGTTGCTAATCACTCCTCGCACTTAAGAAGGAGTAAAAATCGATAAAAGGAACCCGGAATGAAGAAGAATTTAGGTAGTAAACAAAAAAAATCATATCATGAATTAATTGAAGAACAAGAAGTCGAAAAAGCTGGATTTAAACGCTCAGAATTACCTAAGAAAAAGCCTGTCATTTTGGTCGAAGAAACTGAAAAACCAGCAGCATCATTTAAACCATCCAGTAAAAAAGGATATTTACCAAATGATCCTGATCGAAATGAAAAAGAGTTTAGACCTAGAAATAACTATGATAACAAAAAACCTTATACACCAAGATCAACCTCGGGCGACTCAAGCTCATCAAAACCCTATTCACCGAAACCATCCTATGGTTCATCCAATACGCCCTCTAAACCCTATCAACCGAGATCATCCAGTGGTCAATCAAGTTCGAATAATAGTTCAAGACCAAAATATCCAACAAACCAAAATCGTTTTAACAAACCGAATAATAAATAAAGCTTGAAATCCCAGATTTGGGATTTTTTAATTTCATGTAAGCTATGATATGATTAATCTAGTGAATCATTTCATCTGAAACATTCATCAAAGGAACATATATGAAAAAATTTATCATTGGTTATATTTTTATCAGTTTATTATTCGCTTTAGCGTTATATTTTACGACGCTTACTTTAAATTATAATGAACGTGTTTATGAGATTTTTCAAAGTTTCTCAGAAGAAGCAGTGATAAACCAAGATTTTGATGATTTTGTTTGGAATGTATCAGAAGTGAGTAGCATTTAACACTTACAATTACATAAGTGAAATTTAAAAAGGCTTATGAACCAATTTATTGGTAAAAAGCCTTTTTTATTTTGTCGCAATTTGTATGAGTTATCATCTTCATATTTGATGATGTGGTAAAATAAGATTAATTAAAATCATATGTCGTATGTCCAATAATCGAGGAGGGCTATTATGGGATTTAAAGATTATTTTATACCGAAATCAATGGTATATACCGGAGATTATCAAGCGATTAAGACGGTTTTTAAAGTTTATCAATTTAATCCTGAAGGTGTAGCCTTTTCAAACACCTATGACTTAAGCAATGAAAATAAACGTTATATTCAAGTTGTTGGATTATCCGATACGAAAGTCATTGAAAAGCTCGGGACAGATTTAGGTATTGATGCACTCGTATTAGAAGATATTTTAAATGTCCATCAACGGGATAAAATTGAACAATATCAAAACTATATTTTTGGTGTTTTTAGAGTCCGTTATTTAAAAGAAGATCGGATTATCGAAAGTTATATGAGTATGGTCATGTTTGAAAACATGCTGATTAGTTTCCATGAAACAGAACCCGAATACTTAAGTCAAATTCCACATTTATTAGAATCACATAAAGATACAAGAACGAGTTCCATTGATTACATGTTTTATCAAGTCCTAGATATCGTCACAGACCACATGCTTGATGTGAATGAATGGTTAGAAGATAAAATGTCAATAATCGAAGAAGAAATCATTGAGTCACAAACCTCAGACCAAGAATCGTTTTATTTAATTAGAAAGCATTTATTAAAACTAAAAAATAGTGTGACACCCATCTATGAACAACTTTTAGAATTAATGGATAACACACATCTCATCAGCAAGCATAATAAACCTTATTTTGATGATTTATTAGACCATTTAAGAAGATTGGATATATTGCTTAATCAATCGAGGGAACTCACAAGACATCTACTTGATTTAAATATGAATAACCAATCGAATCGAATGAATAAGATTATGACGACATTAACTCTGTTCTCAGCTATTTTTATTCCTTTATCATTTTTAACTGGGTTCTTTGGGATGAATTTTGTTCATTTTGGAATCTTAGAATATTCTCAAGCTGTAAATTTGTTTTTAGGATTTTGTATTATCGTAGCCGGTGTGATGTTTTACATATTTAAGAGATCAAAATGGCTTTAAGAAGAAAATCATTATGAAAACATATAAAGAATTCCATGGAGACATTCAAATTAGTGATATTGGAAAAGAACTTAGAAGAATTGTTTCTATTGAAAAAAAATCTTTTAAAATATTAACTGGATATGGATCAACAACGGGAGCATCATTATCTAAAACTAGTGCGCTTAAATCACTCAAAAATATGAAAAAAGAAGGTTTGATCAAAGGATACCTTCCGGGTGAAGTGAAAAACATATTACTTAGTGAAAATTCGCCTTATTATGAGACAAAATTGAATTATGAATCGATATTAAAATCAGATATTGATTTTGGAAATGAGGGTTTCATTTTTGTTTTCGTAAAGTGAAGCATAATTAAAATAGAATGTTACTGCATAAAGGAATAGTAATGTGTTTTGTTTACATATTTTTCATCCAATGTTTAATCTTTGTAGTTGAAATATCAGAAGATAACAAAAAGATGCATTTGACTGCATCTTTTTAAATAAATTCTAGTATTGGTTTGTCTGCATCAGCTAAATCTAGATTTATCAGATCAAACTTCGATAACCATTTATAATCCAAATGCTCATTTAATTTTAAATCACCATCGATAATGTCGGCAAAATATACATGCATTATCAACTTAAACGAATTATATTCGTGAAAAACAGTCGTGATAAAATCTTTAACGTTAACTCTGATGTTTAACTCCTCTAAAAGTTCTCTTGAAAGAGCATCTTGAGGTGTTTCGTCTGTTTCAATCTTTCCTCCCGGGAATTCCCATTTCATAGCTAATTCGCCTTTATTAGCCCTTTGTGCAATGAAAAATTTATTTTTTTGCTTAATAACAGCAGCTACAACCTCTATAGTATTCTTATTCATTTGGAACTCCTAATTCTTCCTGAAACTCTTTTGGAACCCTATTATCTAATACGATATCAAATAATAAAGTGTTTTTTGGATTATTTGGATTTACTCTAGGAGAAGTAAGTGTCCCAGCCCCAATATATAAGTATGGAAGTGTGATACCATCTTCCTCATTTGATTTTCTAACAAAAATGTGAGCTTTCTTATTTCCAATTAAACCTCTATGCTTTTCCAAAGTCGTATTGACTTCTGATTCCCATCTAAAGATTCCATCATTAATAAAACCATCATCATAATTCAAGTGTATTTCAGTACTTGCATTTTTATGAAGTATAGCAAATATATAAATATTATGATCGTCAATTTTAGTACCTTTTTGGTAAACATAAACTTTATCAGTTGATGTGAGAAGTATGACTTGATCAGTGCGATATCTTTGATAAGGAACAAATGTGTTTTCATATGAGATAGATCTTTTATTAAATTCTGCTAACCCGTATTCAATGAGATCTTGTGTATGGTCTAAAAAACTCTGATTTTCTAATAAAATGTTAAGTTTATAGATGCCATTTTCCTCAACTAATTTATTCTTTGAAAAAAGATACCTAATTGCCGATTCAATATGAAATTTTCTAATTGGATAACCTTCATATGAAATAAATTGCATAATGTGATCTAAAGTTGCAACTCTAACTTCAAGCAGATATTTAACAATCATAAAGTCCTCATATCTTACTAGAGGGAGATAATATGTAAGAAATTCTAAGAATTGCAGTTCATCTTGATCAATCTCAAATAAATTCTCTTCCATGTGCTTTAAGAATGTGTAATACGAGTTAGATTTTTTACTTTGAATCTTCGATTGAATAAAACGGTTCAAATCAGGTGCAACTTCATGAGATACATAATCCATGTGTGTTGGATATGAGGTGGTATTAATATATTTTTTAAAGTTTGTGTAATCAGCTTTAAGAAAATCAAAACGATTGAAATTTGTTTTTTCAATATAATTTTTGATATCTTCTTTGGATAAATCATCAATTTCAATTTTCACACCTGGTATATCTAAAGTGCTGAAATTATTTGTAATCATGTCAATCAAGGTTTGCTTTTCTAAAATACCATGTGAAGATAAAGAACCTAATGCACGAGCAATTTGGATACTTCTCAAATATGAATTTCCAATGAAATCAAGGACAACTACATGACTTTTTCCTTCAATTCTTCTTAATCCTCTTCCTAATTGCTGTAAAAAAACTATTGGTGATTCAGTGGGTCTTAAAAAGAGTATCATATTCAATTTAGGAATATCTACTCCTTCATTTAATATATCAACTGTAAAGATGATTTCCAGATTATCATTGTCATCTTGAACACGTTCAAAAGCCTCCATACGAGATAGTATCGTATCTTTTCCAGTTAAAGAAATGGAATTATATCCTATTTTATTAAATGATTTTGACATTTCATTTGCATGATCAACATCTATGCAAAACCCAATACATTTCAGCTTTCTATTTGGTAAATGTTTTTGTATTTCAAAATCAATTTTTTGAATATGTTCTTCGAGTATCATGTCCTTAATAATCAAACGCGCATCTTTTTGATCATAGTTAATTAAAGTATCTCGAATCCCATAGTAATGAAATGGAGAAACTAGTTCGTACTTAAGCGCTTCTCCAAGTCTCATCTCAAAAGGAACATTATATTCAAACAAACTAAAAATAGCATCTTCGTCCTCTGTTCGTTCTGGTGTTGCTGTTAAACCAAGCAAGAAATGAGGTTGAAAATATTCTATGATAGCTTGATAAGAAGAAGCACTAGCGTGATGAACTTCATCAATAATAATGTAATCAAAATGTTTCTTGTCAAATTGATTTAAGTTTTTTGAAAGTGTAATATTGGTTGCAAATAAAATGTCAGAGTCAAAGTCTTTATCTGATCCTGTTAAGTAGCCATAAGTATAATCATTTTTCAGCACATGCTTAAAAGTTCTAAAAGCATCTTTTAATATTGTCTCTCTGTGGACAACATATAATACTCGATCGGGGCTAAATGCTCTAACATCGAAAGCTACTAAAAATGTTTTTCCTGATCCGGTAGCAGCGATAACTAATGCTTTTTTCACTTGTAGTAATCTTTGCTTTTTTAATTCATTTAAAGCTTTTATTTGCATCTGATTTGGTTTTACATCTTTGGTGATATGAACATCATCCATATCCCAAGCAACAATTGATAGCTTGATCTCATCTTTATACCGATCAATAATTGAAGTCGTTAAAAAAGAGGTTTGATTCCACATTTGAAAGAATTCTTTATATACACTCATGAAAAAATCAGAATCTTGTGAAGATCTATGCACCATATTCCACTCTATATTTTTCATCAATGCATAATATGTTATATTACTTGAACCCAAAATTACAGTAGAGTTATGTTTGCTTAGGAAAAGATATCCTTTTGTATGAAATCCTTGATCATTCAAATCATGAAATTCAATATGGCAATTAAAATTTTCATAAGTTTCTTGCCAGATCAAAAAAGTTTGTAGAGATGAGATGTCTGTAAAATTTTGATAAGAAGAAGTTAAAACAAATCCTTTAGCTTTTCTTTTCAAAGCATCCTCGATATCGGATTTAAGCAAATTTAATCCTTTATCCTTTATGAAGCTTACACTAAAATAAAAGGAGTCACATGTTAGCAACTCATTCTTAATATAATTTAACAAAGAGGGATTACTAGTATTTGTTAAAAATTGATTTGTCATTGGCATGCTCGAGCATATACTCTCTCCTTCAATCAATTATATCAAAAAAATCCTGAATTAGGAGTTAATGCCAACAAAGAGCTGATTTTTTTTACATTGGAGGTGAATTATTAATTAATCTTTTAATAATCATTTCTAATCTGTTATCTTTGGATTCTGGTTTTTTTAGAATATAATAACTCATTGCATATGTATTTTGGACTGATTTAGACATCTTCATGAAGTTATTGTAAGCAATATCATTTGATTTAATTAATAACAAAGAAATTTTCTATTGAATAGTCTTGTGGTGGTTGATCAGCTTTATCCCATCGACCATCTTTTTTTGCTTTATCAACTGCTAGTAAACTTGCTTTTGTCATCCTATTTTCTTGTATCAATCTTTCCACAGATTTCTTATTTTTGGTTGGCCATATACTTGTATCCAATCTTTTATCAAAATACTTGATGTAGTTATCATCATCATTTTTTTGATAAGACCATCAATCCAACCCAAACATAAAGCTATATCTAAAGCTTCTTCAGGTTTAAGTTTATTCTTTATATCCCTTTTATCAAACTTGATCCAGATACCAGGATGTTCATTATGATTAACCTCTAAAAACTGATAAAATTCCTGTTTATTTATAAAAAAATTAGGGTCCATAGTCGATTATCTCTTAGGCTCAACTTAATTTGAAAAATGCAATTTGTCAATTTGAAACAAAAAACTTGCTTGATTAATGTAAAGACGACTTAATAATGATATAATATAACCAACATTTGGGGTGGTTTTATGAAATTATCAACCGGCATGACAGTGCCAATTCACAGCTACAAACATGATCAAAAGCTACATCGGATCTGGAAAAAAGCTGTTATTCTTGAGCAGACACAATCAATGCTTGTGACTGCGAATTTCAGAACACGAGTGATTGAATGTGATGGAAGAAGCTGGCATACGAAAGAACCAGCAATATGTTATTTTTATAATGATTTATGGTTTAACATCATTGGGATGTTAAAAAAAGATGGCGTTTATTTTTATTGTAATCTTTCTTCCCCTTATTTATATGATGGTGAAGCCATCAAATACATTGATTATGATCTTGACATTAAAGTATTTCCTGATGGATCTTATATCCTTTTAGATGAAAGAGAATATAAGGAACATAGTCATTCTATGAATTATCCAACTGAGATTATGGAAATTATTGAATCTCAAAGATTAGAATTAATCAAACGCATTGAAAATGCAGAAAAACCTTTCTGCTTGTCGGATATTCATCACTATTTTGAGCAGTATAAATCTTTAACGAAAAAGTGAGGTAGGCTCTTGAGGCTTTTACACACTGCAATCAAGATGACAATCGTTGGCGTGTTAGCGAGTTTGCTTGCTAGCCTTTTAAATGTGAACTTTTCTATTACCGCTGGTATTATCGCGATATTAAGTATCAATTTGAATAAAAGAGATTCTTTAACCATGTCAGGAAAACGACTTGTTGGTGTCCTTTTTGGTTTAACTTTATCCACTTTGTTATTTATTGCTTTTGGATATAATTTTATTGTTTTTAGTATATTTATCTTTATTTATGCATACTCATCTTGGGTTTTAAAAGTACCAGAGGGCATAGTTCCAGGATTGGTCTTAGTTTCACATTTATTAAATGAGGGAACTTTTTCATTCCCTGTATTACTTAATGCAGTCTATATTATGTTAATTGCTGTCGGTATTTCAACGATCTTTAATATTCTTTATCCAACGATTAGTGAGAAGGAATTGAATCGACATGTCGAATCCGTTGATCAACTCATTCGAGACCATTTATACATGTTATCCTTACTCTTAAAAGATCCAGGATATAAAGAAGAGTATTATCGACACTTTCAATTGCTTGATCGCAAAATTAGTAATTTAATCGATCAAGTTGAAATCATTGATAAAGATGTTTTGTTTATGAATGATCATAGTTATTTAAGCTATTTTCATATGCGAAAAGAACAAGCATCTTATATTCGTCATATGTATCAACAAGCGTTAAAAATCCAAGCAATGCATCCATTTGCTAAAGACATTTCAACATTTATTTTAGAATTGAGTTATGATATTGGTCTATATAATCGCGCAGTGACTCAACTTCGAAAACTCGATGTGATGCAAAAGGGCTATAAAAATTCTGAATTACCTAAAACAAGAGATGAATTTGAAACAAGATCTTCACTCTTTCAAATTCTAAATGAAATTGAATCGCTCTTGATGGTAAAAGTATCATTTCACCATCAGTTCCCTAATTTTTCAGATCAAGTGAAAAAAATATAAGGCACATTTTATTTTGTTTATCTTACCTCATGTTACAATCGATATAGAAAGATAAGGAGGAAAATATACTATGTCGTTTATTAAAAATTTTAAAGATTCAATTCCAAGCACCATTCGTTTAATCATCATCACCCTTATGAGTTTAGTTTTTGCTATGTATGCATATCCAGGGGGTAACTTTTGGTTTATCATGCAAGTCATGGCTCCAGTAGCACTTATTGTATTTGCAGTCATCCGACTTGAATACAAGGGCAAAACGTTTGCTGCTCACAGTATTTTACTCATTGTTGGTTTCTTAAATGCAGCAACCACATTCATTAATCTCATTACATCCTTTGATTTTCAATCCATGTCATTTACTGGGACGACACCTTTTTTTGAAGCACTCATTGCATTTATTATTTTTATATATTTAGTTTTGATGTTACTTTCTCATGTGTTAACCGGTAATATCGGAGCTAAGTATGAAAAATCACCGGTTTGGACAGCAGCTCTTATTGCATTTCTATTCTTTTTACTAAGAAGTGGATTTAATGCGGCATTAATGAAATTAATTCCACCGATCATTGCACTAGTTTTTGGCGCACCATTCTATGCGGTGGTCTTATTACTTGCTGGTGTGATTGATATCCCATTTATGGTCATTAATTTCATCTATATTGGCATTATTGGTTCTAGACCCATTTCATTCTTCTTATTCGCAGCATTCGGCTTCTATTTGATTTATGGGGCAATTACTACGCTAATTAAAATGAAGAAAGAAGTATAGTTTGATTTGAGATAAATACATCATCAAGCATTGGATAAACCCAATGCTTTTTTATTTATATTTATTTTTGAAAATACGCTTGTATGTTTAGTAAAATAGTGATAAAATTATAGTAAATATTTTACTAAGGTGATTCTATGGCAACATTAAAACAAATTGCAGAACAATGCAATGTTTCGATTACAACTGTATCACGAGTATTAAATAACGATCAATCACTCAGTGTTTCATCGGATACACGTGGAGAAATTCTAAAAGTTGCAGAACAACTTGGATATACAAAAAAACTAAATAATAGTCAAGAAAACCTTCATATCGGGGTTGTTCTTTGGTATGATGCGAAAAAAGAAATTGAAGATCCTTATTTCATGGAAATTAGACATGGGATCGAAAGACAATCCAAAGAACAAGGGATTTATATTATGACGGTTTATCGCGAAAATGGGAAGTTTAATTTAAATCATCTATCACATATTGATGGATTGATTGCCATTGGGAAATTCACGAATGAAGAAATCAAATCTTTCGAGAAAAAAACACGCTCAATTGTTTTTGTTGATAGCTCACCTGTCCCACATCAATATGATAGTGTTGTCATTGATTTTAGAGAAGCTGTTCGTTTAGTACTCGAATACATTATCAAAGCTGGTTATGAAAAGATTGGGTATCTTGGTGCCTATGAGAAAATTGATGATGTGGTTTTGTATGGAGAACGAAGAGAAAAGTTTTTTAGAGATTATCTTGAAAAAAGAGATCTCTATATTCCGAGTTATGTTCACATTGGTGAGTTTAGCAGCTTAAGCGGTTATCAACTCATGCAAGATGAAATCAAAAAAGGGTTGCTTGCTGATGTTTATTTTTGTGCAAGTGACTCCATTGCGATGGGAGCCATTAAAGCCCTCCATGAAGCAAACATTTTGATTCCAGATCAAGTTGCGATCATTGGGTTTAATGATATTGCACAAGCTAGATATATCCATCCATCCTTAACGACCCTTAAAATTGAAACAACCGCGATGGGAGAAGAAGCACTCAGATCCCTCATCGAACGTATTAAAACAAATAAGAAAATTGCAGTAAAAAAAATATTACCAACGACATTGATTAAAAGACAATCTGCTTAAGTGAGGGCTTTATGAAAAAATATTTAATGGAACTTCATCAATCTATATTTAATGAAACAGCACACTACTTTTATTTTTCACCAGGTAGAGTTAATTTAATTGGTGAACATACAGACTATAGTGGTGGTTATGTTCTACCAATATCAATTGATTTAGGTATTTATGCAGCCATCTCAGCTCGAGATGATGCATTGATTTATGTCTATAGTCACGATTTTAAGGATTTAGGTATTCTAAACACACAAAAACCATTCTTTTATCAAAAGAATCGTTCGTTTATGAATTATATTGAAGGTATTTTATGGGTTTTAGAAAATGAGAACATGCAAATTCATCAAGGATTTAATATCACACTATTTAGTACATTACCTAAAAGTGCAGGTTTATCTTCAAGTGCATCACTTGAAGTCTTAATTTTAACACTACTCAATGAACTTTGTGAATTGAATTTGAGTAAACTCGAAATCGTTCGATTAACCAAACGTGTCGAAAATGATTATATTGGTGTATCTTCAGGTGTCATGGATCAATTTGTCATCGCGTTTGGCAAAAAAAATCATGCCATTTTACTAGATACAGAAAGTCTAAACTTTAATTATATACCGATTGATTTAGATACTTATGCACTCGTATTAATGAATACAAATATAGCCAGAGATTTAGTGGATAGTGCGTATAATACGCGGTTTAAATCAATTGAAGTAGCGAAAAAAATCTTTGATCGACCACTTGGAAAAATCGATTATTCAACACTAGAATCAAAAAAAAATTTACTTGATGATGAACAGTGGAAAAGATTTAAACATGTTGTAAGAGAGAACAAACGTACGCTTGATGCTAAAGAAGCTTTAATCGAACACAATTATGAGTCATTAGGACTCTTAATGCGTGCATCTCACAAATCTTTAAGGGATGATTTTGAAGTTTCATGTTATGAGCTAGATTTCTTAGTCACCGAAAATATGATACTTGGAGCCCTTGGTGCAAGAATGACTGGTGCAGGATTTGGTGGGACCATGCTTGCACTCTACGAAAAGAAAAACATTCCAACATCTTTTGATCGTTTAAAAGAGAGATATTTCAAACGATTCAATCTTCACCTTGACCTTTATATAGCAGTGAGTGAAGATGGAACAAAGTCTTTAGGAGGCGATTTTTAGTGCGTATACTCGTTACTGGTGGTGCTGGATATATCGGATCTCATGCTGTGAAGTATATATCATCATTAAATCATCATGTAGTTGTGGTCGATAACTTATCAACAGGTCATCGTGATAGCATATCAGATAAAATTCCTTTTTATGAATTTTCAATACATAATGAAGATAAATTAGTTCAAGTGCTTCAAGATGAAAAGATTGAAGCTGTCATTCACTTTGCAGCATTTAGTTTAGTTGGTGAAAGTGTTAAAGATCCCTTAAAGTATTTTTATAATAACGTTGAAGGGACAAGAATTTTAGTTAAAGCCATGTTAAAAGCACATGTGTATCATATGATTTTTTCATCATCTGCTGCAGTTTATGGTGAACAAGCCATTCAACCGATTGATGAAAATGCATTTTTAAATCCAAGTAGTCCTTATGGTGAAACAAAAAGGGTGATGGAATCAATGCTAAGTGCTGTTTCAAAAGTGACACCCATGCGTTATGTGGCCTTGCGTTATTTTAATGTGGCAGGTTCATCTTTTGATACAACCATTGGTGAACGACATAATCCGGAAACCCATCTTGTTCCCAATTTGATTAAATCAACACTAAACCTGCAAAATACATTTACACTTTTTGGTACCAATCATGACACAAAAGATGGGACAGCCATTCGTGATTATATTCATGTCGAAGATTTAGTTAGAGCCCATATGCTTGCACTTTCTTATTTAATGAAAACAAATCAATCGAATGTCTTTAATTTAGGCACTGAAAAAGGATATTCGGTGAAAGAAATTCTGGAAATGACTGAAAAGATTACAAATATGAAAATTAATGTTTCAATTCAAGATAAAAGAGAGGGTGATCCAGCCGTTTTGATCGCATCCTATCAAAAAGCTCATCAAATCTTAAATTGGAAACCTACACATACGTTAGAATCAATAATTGAATCCGCATATCGGTTTTTCCAAAAGGAGGATCATCATGATTAAACATCTACATGCTTTAGTCAGTTATGGCTTAAAGCATCATTTGATTGACTTTGATGATATCACCTATGCCATCAATCAATTGGCATACAAAATGGATCTTGATCCAAAACCATTTGTTGATCAAGATATCGATGGTTTATCGATTGTTGATATTGTAAAACCTTTACTCGATTACGCCGTGAAAATTAACCTCATTGACGACACAATTGATGCTAAAGATAATTTTGAAAGCTATCTGATGGACACATTGACACCAAGACCAAGTGATTTACAAAAAAGATTTAACAGCTTAAGTCCGAAAGAAGCAACCGATTATTTTTATCAAATGTGTCAAGATAATCATTATATTAAGACGGAAAGAATCGAAAAAAACAAACATTTTATTTATCCATCAATCTATGGTGATATCGATATTACGATTAACATCAGTAAACCAGAGAAAGACCCAAAAACGATTGCTCAACTTAAAATGCAAAAAAGCTCATCCTATCCTTCCTGTTTATTATGCATTGAAAATGTGGGCTATTATGGGAACTTAAGTCATCCAGGAAGAAGTCATCATCGTGTGATTTCAATGACCCTCAATCAAGAACCATTTTACTTTCAATATTCACCCTATGTCTACTATAACGAGCATGCCATCGTCTTGCATAAAGATCATATACCGATGGAAATATCGAGAAAAACGTTTCTTCGTCTCTTTGATTTTATTAACCAATTCCCGCATTATTTTCTTGGGTCAAATGCAGGTCTTCCGATTGTTGGGGGAAGTATTTTAGATCATGAACATTATCAAGGAGGTTCCGCAAATTTTCCGATAGAACAAGCTAAAGTCTTTAAAACACTGACTCAAAATGACGTTAAACTTGAACTTTTGATTTGGCCACTCAGTGTCATTCGATTGAGTTCAAAACATTTAAATCAATTGATTGATCTCGCGGATAAGTTAAGAGTTTATTTTGAGAATTATTCGGATGAATCAATTGATCTCTTAGCGAAAACAAATGAATCACATAATGCAATTACGCCAATTGCGCGTTTTAAAGATGGATTGTATATCTTAGATATAGCACTTAGAAATAACCGAACCAGTGAAAAATATCCAGATGGTATCTTCCATCCCCACAAGGATGTCCATGCCATCAAGAAAGAAAATATTGGATTAATTGAAGTAATGGGTTTAGCGATACTTCCTGGAAGATTAGTGAAAGATTTAGAAGCTGTTGAAAAGATTCTTAACGGTCAAGAAACGTCTTTAAAAGGATTAGAACTCTACAAAGATTGGATGGAAATGATTGAAAGAAATCCAATGAGAAGCATGAAAAAAAATATTGAATATGCCGCTGGTAAAGCTTTTGTTAAGGGGTTAGAGGATTGCGGGATCTTTAAACAAGATGAATTTGGAAGATTAAAATTTATTCAATTTGTTGAGGGATTTTTAAAATGAGTGAGTTAATTCATTATGAGAATGAATACTATCGAATTTCATTCTCCCCCTATGGTGCAGCCATTCAAAAACTTGAAACAAAGGATGGTTTAGGACAATTTGAAAATATTATCTTCACATTTAAAGATGAAAAAAAATACCTGAAAAATGATAAATTTGCTGGAAGTACGATGGGTCCATATACGGGGAGAATTTATCCACCTGTCGTTAAACAAGGCGCACAAACTTATCGTTTAAATGATACAAATAAAATTCATTTACATAGTGAAAATGATAATTTTGCATTCCAAAAGTTTAGTTATGAGATGTATGAGGATCACGTAGTTTTCGATTTAAACCCAGTTTATAAATACTATCCTTCTGTGAATCAAATACGTATCATTTACACATTTAAAAAACGTGGGTTTTCGATCACATATGAAAGTTTTACGGACCATGACACCTATTTGAATGTGACAAATCATTGTTATTTCAATTTAGGGGGATCTCCAATTTCATCTATTGATACCCATCAATTAAAAATTCCAGCTCTAAAGGTGAGTCGACTAGATAAAAATACGCTTCCCATTAATTACATGGATGTAAAGGATACCATCTTTGATTTTAATCAGATAAAAATGTTGGATCATTGTTTAAATAAACTCAAAAACAGTCCACAAAAAGGACTCGACCATTGTTTTCTTATCGATTCAAATGAACCGATTATCTTAAATCATCCAACAACAAAAAGAGTGGTAAAAATTAAAACAGATTATTCTGCAGTTCAAATCTATACGAATAATTTTCCAAGTCAATATGACTTAGAAAATGGTGAAAAAGATAAGATTCATCATTTCATTTGTATTGAAGCACAACATCCAGTAAATGATCTTCATGACCTACATCAAGCCAAAAGTTTTCAAAAAGAAAATACGATCAAAAGAAACACGATTGAATATGAATTTTTAGTGGAGGGTGTCTCATGATTAAATTTGATGAAGAAAAACAAATGTTTATCCTAGAAAGCAAAGATACGACTTATCTGATGGGTATCGCGCCAACAAAACATCTTTTCCATCTTTATTATGGGAAAAAGATTGATTTAATTGGAAACCAAGAGGATTACTTAAAGCTTCCTAAAGTTGGTTTAGGTAGTACAACGAATTACGAAGACTCCAAGATATTTTCTCTCAATCATGTGCCACTTGAAGCACCCACTTATGGTAAGGGGGATTACCGTGAACCGATGATTCATATTGAAGATGAAGAGGGTTACCGGAGTATGGATTTCATTTATGATCATTATGAAATCATCAAAGATTTGACATTTAAAGATTTACCTCAAGTGACTAAAAATGAAACATTAAAAATTGTCTTAATCGAAAAAACATCGAACATTCTTTTGAACTTATTTTATACAGTTTTAGACGAAGAAGAGTGTATCGTTCGTAATTGTTCACTTGAAAACATGACAAATCAAATATTTACACTTGATCGGATGCTGAGTGCAAATATTGATTTCTTGCATTCGAATTATGATTTATTAACTCTTGATGGTGCTTGGATTCGTGAACGACACATGCATAGGCATCCTCTACGTTATGGGGTTCATAAAATTGATAGTAAAAAAGGTGTATCCAGTAGTGATCATAATCCGTTCTTTGCATTATTAGATAAAGAAGCAGGCCAAAATTTTGGTTCAGTTCATGGATTTAATCTCATCTATTCTGGAAATTTTGAAGCGAATATTGAAGTCAATCCACATGATTTGCTTCGCATCAATTTAGGAATTAATAGTTTTGATTTTAAATGGGCACTCCATCCAAAAGATGTATTTATCACACCAGAAGTGGTTTTAACTTATTCTGATCAAGGATTAAATGGCATCAGACACCACATGCATCAACTAATCAAAAACCATGTGAGTAAAGATTTTATCGAACGTCCAATTAAATTAAATAACTGGGAAGCAACATACTTTGATTTTAATGAAAAAAAGTTAATCGCGATTGCTAAACAAGCCAAAAAACTTGGGATTGAATGTTTTTGTCTCGACGACGGCTGGTTTGGGAATCGCAACGATGATTTATCCTCTTTAGGGGATTGGGTAGAGAATAAAAAAAAGTTACCCAAGGGACTTGAACATCTCAGTCATAAGATCAAAAAAATGGGGTTAAAGTTTGGTTTATGGGTCGAACCTGAAATGGTCAATCCAAAAAGTGATCTCTATACGAATCATCCTGATTGGGCGATTCATCATAGGACTTCAAAACCATCACTTGGACGAAATCAACTCATCCTTGACTTAAGTAAAGATGAAGTTGTCGATTATCTAGATCAAACACTCACTGACTTATTTAAAAGGGCACAAGTCGACTATGTAAAATGGGATATGAATCGTAATGTTTCTGATCTTTTCTCTCAACATCGAGATAAAGAATCTCAAGGGAAGTTAGCCCATCAATATGTTCTTGGTTTATACCGGCTATTATCAAGACTTAAGGATAAGTTTCCTCATGTTTTATTTGAATCGTGTAGTAGTGGAGGTAACCGGTTTGATTTAGGAATGCTTTATTATATGCCACAAACATGGACGAGTGATAACACCGATGGTTATGAACGTTTAAAAATTCAAGAAGGAACAAGTCTTGCTTATCCACTTTCAAGTATTTCCAATCATGTGAGTGACGATGTCAGTCATCAAGTCTTAAGACATACACCACTTGAAACAAGATTTAATGTGGCTTGTTTTGGAGTTTTAGGTTATGAACTTGATTTACTTAAACGAAAGAGTTTTGATTATAAAGTTATTAGAGAACAAGTGCAATTTTATAAAAAGTATCGAACGCTATTTCAACAAGGTAAATTTTATGATTTTAGTCAAAAAGAAGATCATCAATTTATGGTTGTTGATGATCATCAATCATCAGCGATTCTCGGTGTTTTTCAGCATTTAACGATACCGAATCCCGGGCATCAAAAGATTTATCTCAAAGGGTTAAATGCAAATAAAAAATATCGAGTAACCAATCGTAAGCAATATGAGAATATCAAACGATTTGGTGATTTAACAAAACATGCACTTCCGATTAAATTTAAAACCCATGGGGCCATCTTTAATTGGATTAGCAATTGGTTTTTATTTGAAGTTGAAAAGTTCGAAACCGTTTTAAGTGGTTCAGAACTAATGTATCAAGGACTCGTATTACCACCGCGCTTTATTGGAACAGGCTATCATGAATCGATGCGCTTAATGCCAGATTTTAGCTCGAGATTATATATTATAGAGGAGATTTAAGATGGAAAGTATTTCAAAGAAACAACGATTGATATTTGCTTTTGGAGGTCTTGGTAAAGACGCGATGTTCGCAATGAGCACGATTATGGCGTTTTACTTCATTGACTTAATTGGGGTATCACCGCTTTTTATTGGTGGCATGATGATGGTTGTTCGTATTTGGGATGCCATCAATGATTTGATTATGGGTGGTATCATTGAAAACACACGAAGTAAAATGGGTAAATTTAGACCATGGATTTTAATTGGTTCATTTTTGAATGCCATTGTCTTAGTGATTATTTTCATTAATCCAAATCTTGCGCCTGACTCGATTGCGATGCTCGCTTTTATCACCATTTTTTACACATTATGGGGGATGACCTACACCTTAATGGATATTCCATTTTGGAGTATGATTCCAGCATTATCACAATCACAAAAAGAACGTGAAAGTATCACTGTATTAACACGTTTATTTACGAGTATTGGGTACTTTATTATTTCTGCCGGGTATTTACAACTATCAGAAATCTTGGGTGGTGGAGCAACCGTTAATGCCCAAGTTAAGGGATTTTTTATCTTATCTCTGATTGTTTCTATCGTCTTTTTCTTAAGTGAACTATTACTGGTTCTTAAAGTGAAAGAAAAGGTTGTCTTAAAGAAAGAAAACAAAGTAAGTTTAAAACGTTTAGTGACGTTACTTAAAAACAATGATCAACTATTAGTTGTGATGGTTGTTGTTTTAATTGCAAACTTCGTTTTATATATAACAAGCGGTATGGCAGTATACTATATTCTTTACGATATTGCACGCCCATCACTTTTTGTGGTATTCATAGGTGTTGGTGGTGTTTTACAAGTCTTAGGATCCTTAACATTTCCCTTATTCAAGAAAAAATTTACACGTAAACAAATCTTTAATGGCTCAGTCATTCTACAAATTTCAGGATTCTTATTACTGTTTTTAAACGCATTTGTATTTAGTAATACGATTGAGCTTGCACTACTCTTTGCTTTTGGTGGATTTATCTTTATTGGACAAGGACTACAAATGGTGCTTCAAACAGTTTTAATTTCTGATACTGTCGAATATGGTGAATATCATTTAAAAGGACGTGCAGAAGCATTAGCATTTAGCGTTCAAACCTTTATTGTTAAATTAGCGATGGGATTATCTTTAGGTGTCATTGGTTTAGGGCTAGAACTCTTTAAATTTGTACCTGCAATCAATGATGTCAGACAACCACAAGCTGAACTCACCATTATTGGGATGCGTATTTTAATGTTTATCATTCCAGTGATTGGCTTAATCATTTCTTTAACCGTATTTAATAAAAAACATACATTGGATGAAGTCGCCTATGCGGATATTGTACAAAAGCTAAAGGAGCGAAACCAATATGATCAAGACGAGCCTGAATTATAAGTGGTCATTTGAAAAAGGATTTAATTCAAAATCAGTCAATGAAGATATCGAAAGTGAAGTTGTTGATCTTCCTCATTCAGTTAAGTTAGTTCCAAAAAATTACTTTGATGAGACCATCACACAAGGTATGTTTACCTATCAAAAAACTTTTCCTTATGAATTAAAAAAAGATCGTCGATTATTCTTAATGTGCGAAGGAATTATGAGTAAGGCTACCATCTATTTCAATGGAGAAGAGTTAATGACACATGTCGGTGGATACACCGCGTTTAAGGTTGAATTAACGGATTATGTCAAAGATGAAAACCGATTAACGATCCAAGTGGATTCGAGAGAAACTGGAGATCATCCACCATTTGGACATGTCGTTGATTATCTCACTTATGGTGGAATTTATCGTGAAGTAGACCTTTTAGAGACATCTTTAGACACGATGGATTATCTTTTAGTTGATGGTGATGAACATGAACTTAATATTCGTGCGAAACTCAATTCTAAACATAAACCTTGTCAATGTCAGTTTGATGTATATGATGGTGAAAATCTCATTTCACAATATATTGAAACATCAAGTGATGATGTCATCACGCTCAAAAAAGATCATCAACTCGAATTATGGACCATTGATCATCCAAAACTTTATACCTTAAAAGCTTACATCAATAATGAATTAGTCGAAGAAACTCGGTTTGGAGTGCGACGTATCAAAGTCGATGCATCAGGATTTTATTTAAATGGTAAAAAGGTTTTTTTACGTGGATTAAATCGTCATCAATCTTATCCATATGTGGGCTATGCCATGCCAGCATCTGCTCAAAGAAAAGATGTCGATATTTTAAAAGAAGAATTACAAGTCACCATCGTGAGAAGTTCACACTATCCACCATCAAAGCACTTTTTAGATCGATGTGACGAAGTCGGACTACTAGTTTTTACTGAACTTCCAGGGTGGCAACATATCGGTGATGATACATGGAAAAATCATGCGTTAAATGATTTAGAATCACTTGTCATTCATGATTATAATCATCCATCAATCGTTATGATTGGAACCCGAATTAATGAATCAAAAGATGACGATGAGTTTTATCAAAAAACACGCGATTTAGTCAAATCGATTGATCAAAGTCGACCCACTGGTGGCGTACGATTTTTTGCTAACAGTCACTTATTTGAAGATGTTTACACCGTCAACGATTTTATCCATAGTGGACAAAATCAAGGACTAACAAAAAAAAGAAAGATGACAAAACAACATCATCCTTATTTAGTCACAGAATTTAATGGGCATATGTTTCCAACCAAAGCGTTTGATGATGAAACAAAACGAATCCATCATAGTTTAAGACATTTTAAAGTACTCAATGATGCGTATCACATGGATGGTCTCATGGGTGCAATCGGTTGGTGTATGAACGATTATCATACCCATCGTGCCTTTGGTAGTAATGATCATATGTGTTATCATGGTGTACTGGATATCAATCGTAACCCCAAATATGCGGCATCTGTTTATGCATCACAAGGCGATAAACCTTATTTAAATGTGTTATCCATGATGCATATTGGTGATCGACCAAGTGGTGAAATTAGCTCTGTCGTAGTTTCAACAAATTGTGATTACGTTGAACTCTATAAAGGGGACACATGGATTGGAACTTACTATCCTTCGAAGCGGTTTGAACATTTACCACATCCACCCATTATTATCGATGATTTTATTGGTAATCAGATTGCTGATCATGAAATATTTTCGAAAAAAGATGCGAAGATCATTAAAAATATTATGCTCTATATGTTGAAACACAGTTTACAAATGCGTCTAAGAGATAAGTTTCTCTTTGGTTATATATTGCTGAAATATAAAATGACATACAACGATGCTGTCCAACTCTACACTAAATATGTTGGTGGTTGGGGAAATAATCAAACACAATTTATATTCAAAGGCTATCAAAACGGGCAATGTGTCAAAGAAATTCAAAAAGGTGTGAATGATGATTACAAGCTTAATGTATGGAGTGATGAAGAAACACTTATGCATGGTCATACTTTTGATGTGACGCGTTGCACTGTGGAACTCGTTAATGCATTTGAAGAACGCGCGTTTTATTCAACTGAAGTTGTGACCATTCAGACAGAAGGGGCTATCGAATTGATTGGTCCAGAACTTCGTGTTTTACAAGGTGGTATTGAAAGTTTTTGGGTGAAATCGTTAAAAACTGGCGATGCAAAAATTAAGATTACTTCAGATAACTATGGTGTTTATGAAATTTCTTTAAAGGTTAAGTAAATAAGTTTAGTCAATAAAAAAAGTCGTACGTTCACGACTTTTTATTGTTTATATAGGTTCAATTTCTCCGGGTATTGCTTGATAAAGTTCTTTTGCACTTTGAATTGAAATCTTAGCAAATAATGGCCCGAGTGTTTCATAGAATAAGACAGAAGCCATAATAATCGTAGTTAATTCAAGGGAGTACATTGGAAGCTGTTGCATCACGATGACCGATAACCCAATGGATATACCACCTTGAGGAAGAAGCGCAAATCCTAAATACTTTTGAACTGTCGGTTCAGCTTTAGCAACTCGTGCACCAATCATCGCTCCAAAAATCTTACCAGAAGCTCTTGCAACGATATAACCAGCACCAATCCATCCGACTTGATAAAGAACGTTTAAATTGAGTGAAGCACCGGCTAATGTGAAGAATAAAACGTAAAAGACTGGAACAAAGTCATTGAGAGCGCTAAATGTTCGATTGGAATAAGATCGTAAGTTAGCGATGGTTGAACCCATTGCAATATTGACCAAAAGTGGTGATAGATGAAGAAATTCTGCAACCCCAATACCAATCGCAATAAATAAGATCGTCTTAATTTGTAACTCATCTTTAGGATCAAGTCTTTTCGTAACTAAAACCAAGATGATGCCCATCATAATACCCAGAAGTATAGAACCCACAATTTCGATGAGTGGTGCTGTGATCATGGTAAAGATTGATATGGACTGTGTCGATGTTAAAAGTTTTGCAATCGATAATGCAATACCAAATGCCATAATCCCAAACACGTCATCTAGAGCAACAACAGGTAGAATCGTTTTAGTGACTGGACCAAATGATTGATATTGACGAATAACCATAATGGTTGCTGCTGGAGCTGTAGCTGCTGACATCGATGCAATCACAAGTGAAAAAGCTAAATCATGATTAAAGATAAAATACATAACGGAAAATACAACAACAAGAGCACCAACGACTTCAGCAATCGTGATGATCATAATCTTTTTTCCCATGGATGCAAGATCTTTTAAAATCATTTCACTTCCAATCCCAAAGGCAATAAATGATAATGTAATTTCACTGATCCACTCTAGGGTCATAGACTCTTGAGCATTAATCACGCCAAAGACAGATTGACCTAAAAAAAGTCCGGCAATTAAGTATCCAGAGACCGAAGGAAATTTCAATTTATGGGCAATTTTTCCAAAAATAAACCCAATGAGTAAGACTAAACCAACTTTTAAATAAATGTTCATAAACCCTCCATAAAAATATAAAAAACGCAAGTGCAAAAAGCATTCGCGCTTGGCATACTCCTATGAGGTTAGCTGACGGGTTCGGACGACCAAGTTGCCCTACTAAAAAGATTCACCCCAAAAACTGGTTCCCCCACTCTTCATGATTCGGAGAGTCGATATGATGATTATAGCACTTAAGATATGCGAAAGCAATCGATAAAAAATAAAAACCTGCGGATTACACAGGTTTATCATTTTAGTGGAGCGGGCGAGGGGAATCGGACCCCCATTTCATGCTTGGCAAGCACGTGTAATAACCATTATACGACGCCCACGTTGTCGTGCTTTTTTATAATAGCAAATATTTAAGAGGTTGTCAAGACTCTTTAACCTACTTTTTGAGAGTTTCAATGTAAAACATTAGTTTCATGATAATGCATGAAATAAATATAGTTTTAAGGTATAATTTTTATGTAATACTTGAGTGAAAGGAAGTGATGGAATGCCAATTTTCAGTGAAAAGTTAAAAGAAAACGTTTTTGCGATATTACCCATTCTTTTCATTGTTTTTTTCGTCCATTTCTTTTTTACACCACTGGAAACACCAATCCTTATTCGATTTATTATCGGTGCGTTTCTTATTATTATGGGTTTAGCATTATTTTTAGTAGGTGTTGATCTAGGCATAACACCACTTGGAAGTTTGACAGGTCAAACATTAACGAAGACCAATAAACTTTGGATTGTGTTACTTGCTGCTTTTATATTAGGATTTTTCATATCGATTGCTGAACCTGGTTTACTCGTTTATGCGAAACAAATCGAATCGGTGACAAATGGCGGTATTACAAGTCTTACATTATTAGTTTCTGTATCCATTGGGCTTGCGATATTAGTGGGGTTAGGTTTCTTAAGAATCATTTATAATATGCCTTTGTACCGTATATTACTTGTGTTATATGTCATAATTTTTATTTTAGCTTTATTTGCCAAAAAGGAATTTATTGCGTTTGCATTTGATGCGTCAGGGGCTACCACAGGTGTTTTAGCTGTTCCGTTCTTACTTTCTTTATCGGTAGGGATTTCAAGATTGAAGAAGAATAGTAAGTCTTCAGAAAAGGATTCCTTTGGTCTTGTATCAATCGCATCTTCGGGAGCGATTATTGCGGTCTTAGTTTTATCTTTTTTTGCGAGTTCTGGTGTTACATCTGTTGATCATATTACGATGCCTAATGAAACAAGAATTATTCGACCATTTTTTGATATTGGATGGCAGATGTTAAGCGATAGTTTTATGGCATTATTGCCGCTTTTAGTGATATTAATTTTGATGCAAATATTTCGCTTTAAACTGTCTAAACGACAGTTTAGACGCATCGTCTTCGGGTTCATTTATGCATTTATCGGCTTATTTCTATTTTTCTTAGGAGTTAATGGCGGATTCATGGAAGTTGGCTTTAGAATTGGTGATTTACTAGCCACTTACGATCATAAAATTATATTAATCATTATCGCATTTTTATTAGGACTATTCACCATTATTGCAGAACCAGCTGTATCAGTCCTTACCCATCAAATTGAAGATATCACGGCAGGTTATGTCAAACGAAAAGCCGTACTCATTCCATTATCACTTGGTGTAGGTTTAGCTATTATGGGATCAGTCTTTAAAATTCTTATACCAAGTCTAGAATTATGGCACATCATATTACCTGGCTACATCATCTCGCTTATCTTAATGTTTTTCTCACCCAAACTATTTGTTGGGATTGCATTCGATGCAGGAGGTGTTGCTACTGGACCACTTACAGCAACTTTCATTCTCGCCTTCATTCAAGGAGTTGCATCCTCTACTGTGGGTGCAGATGTGATTATTGATGGCTTTGGGATGATTGCATTCGTTGCATTAGCACCCATTATTACGTTACAGATCTTAGGGATAATCTTTAAGATTAAAACCAGAAAGGAAGGTGTCTAAGTTGGATACATTCGCTCACTTAACCAATTTCGAACTCTTAACTGTGATTGTTAATTATGGCCAAGGTAGTAAAGTATTGAAAATTGCGAAAGAACAAGGGGTCAAAGGTGGGACACTCCTAATGGCAAAAGGATCTTACAAAAAACCAATTCTACAATTTTTAGAATTAACTGATGTTCGAAAAGAAATTGTATGGATGATTATTCCACACCAACTAGTCAATAAAACAATGCACGCGCTCGATGATAAGTTTAGGTTTGATAAACCAAATCATGGAATTTTGTTTGTCATTCCAATTTCAAGTTTTTTAGGATTAGGGGATTATAGCTTAGATAAAATTGATTTTTCTGGAGGTAATGAAATGACCACATACAATGCAATCTTTACGATTGTTGATAAAGGAAATGCTGAAGAAGTTGTTCATGTCGCTACCCATGCGGGAGCTAAAGGAGCGACTATCATCAATGCCAGAGGCTCTGGCATTCATGAAACTTCAAAATTATTCAACATGGAAGTTGAACAAGAAAAAGAAATCGTTTTAATTCTTGCAGAACATAGTATTTTAAAAGATATCGTTTCATCAATTCGTGAAAACTTTAATATTGATGAACCAGGTAAAGGCATTATCTTTGTCCAAGAAGTTCATCAAACGATGGGAATTCGTTAATTCATGAAACGTATTAAAAAATGGTCCATCGTTTTAGTTGTCTCCTTTATCTTTGGTTTTGTTCTGTCATTTTTCATGGATCAAGGTATCACAACTTTATTCTTTTCATCATTAAAAGAAATTCTTTGGTATGTCTATATTTTAGGATTTATTTTAGTGTTTTATTTGACACTTACGATTCATGAACTTGGTCATTTGATCTCATTTAAAGTTCAAGGGGTTAAGATTAGAGCATTATATTTAACTATTTTTGTCTTTGTCAAAGAAAATGAAAAACTTAAATTTAAAATACATCCGAAATTATGGGTGTTATTTGGTGGATTAGTCATTCCAGATTTAGCAAAAATTGAATCAAAAGAAGATTATGAAAATACAGTGAAAATCTTTCGAAATGCGTTGATATCAGCACCGATTACGACGATTATTTATATGATTTTGTCAATCTTAGCTTTTCTGTTATCAATGATTTTCATGGATGCATCACTTTTACTAGGGCTTATCATCTTACATATGATTTATGTGACACTTTTATCGAGTCTATATATTTATACATTTAAATTAAACACACAATCGCTTTATGGAGATGTTGTGGCATATCGAAAAATGAAAGAAGATCCAATTTTTACGTTTGCACAAATCAGTCAATACACAGAATTTTCAAGTGAAACATCCGAAAAAGAAAAGCGATTCATCTTTGACATGGCAACAGACATTTTAAGTGTTGCACCTAAAATGAATGATTTTTTCATTCAACATATTCTGCTTTACTATTTAGAAGGCATAATCAAACAGGATTATCCAATTAACGCTGTTGTTGAATCAAAAATCAATCAGATTAATATGCATGCTTTTGTTCGAAATGAAGAAGGACTCTTTGCATATCATGAAATTATCTTGCATGACTACAAATTAAAGAATGTTGAAAAAGCTTATGATAAATATGACAAAGTAAGTCAACTTCAACGAAAGAAAATCGATCAACAATTAACAATTTATTTAAATCATAAAACAGCACACCAAATTCATCTCAAAGATCATCAACAATTTTTAGAAAACAAACAAAATATTTATATTGGTGATCATTGGATTTTTGAACCAGTCATTGATCCTTATCAAGCATATTTAGAGGATTTAAACAAACTTCCCTTCGTTGTTTATGCTTGCGAAGTGGCACTTCAAGAAAACCCTAAAGTTCTATAAACAAAAAAACTCCGTCAGGAGTTATTTTTTTCTGGTGCCCCCAGAGAGAATCGAACTTTCAATTCAGCCTTACCATGGCTGCGTTATACCATTTAACTATAGGGGCAGCAAAACTATTATACAAAAATGCATGATAAAAGACAACCCAATTATGTTATATTATTTAGGTAGGGATGTGTTTTTATGTACATGATATTAAGGCTAGTTAAACCATACTGGAAAAAACTGACAATTAGTTTATCATTTAAATCAATTGGAGCACTTGCTGACCTTTTCTTACCGTGGATTATCGCATATATGATTGATACGGAGATTCCAAATTTAAGAGCAAGTGACACCACAAGTTTAAGATCTTTGTACTATTT
The DNA here is from genome assembly GCA_002422135.1 of Acholeplasmataceae bacterium UBA6181. Taxonomy (GTDB): domain Bacteria; phylum Bacillota_I; class Bacilli_A; order Acholeplasmatales; family Acholeplasmataceae; genus UBA6181. The sequence goes on along the minus strand of DITP01000074.1, from coordinate 7,222 downwards.
AGGAGCGTTGATGGTTATCATCGCTTTTTTAGGTCTTTATTTAAATGTTGCAGCGAATCGTAAAGCTGAAATGATTGCTGCGATGTCTGTGAAAGATTTGAGACATGATTTATTTGAAAAGATTGAAGGTTTATCTGCACGACAAGTGGATCATCTAACAAGACCTTCATTAATTTCAAGAATGACAACCGATACATATAACATGTATAATGCCACAGCTTCCATGCAGCGGTTAGGTGTTCGAGCACCGGTTTTACTTATTGGTGGCATTTTAATGTCTTTATTACTTGATCCAGTTTTAACGTTAATTATGGTTGCAATGTTACCACTCATTTTAATTATTGTTTATGTGTTTTCTAAACGTGGGATTCCTTTATATAAGAAAACTCAAGGATATGTCGATCAATACATTCGAAAACTCAGAGAATACATTACCGGTTCTAGAGTTGTTCGTGCATTATCGATGCATGAGCATGAAATGAATGCGTTTGATGAAGCCAATAAAAATACGGTAGAAGCTGAATTATCCGCTCAAATTACCATGGCGAAAATTAATCCAATGATGAATGCGGTTATGAATATTGGTCTAGTTGTGGTCTTAGTTTTTGGAGCTTATCGATTGAGTTTAGGACATACTGAAAAGGGACAAATCATGGCGTTTGTCACGTATTTCACGATTATCTTAAATGCGATGATGAGTATTACTCGTGTGTTCGTTTTAGCTTCCCGTGCGACCGCATCTGCCGATCGTATTCAAGAAGTTTTAGATATGCCCATTGATATTAAAGATGGTTTATTGCCTTATGTTGAAAAAGAAAATACGCCACATATTACTTTTGACCATGTCTATTTTTCATATAACGAAAAAGAACATAATATTGAAGATGTGTCATTTACATTAAATCAAGGGCAATCCTTAGGTATTATTGGTGCGACAGGTTCAGGGAAAACGACATTGATTAATTTACTCATGCGTTTTTATGATGTAAGTTCTGGATCTATAAAAATTTATGATATAGACATTCGTGATTTAAAAGCGAATGAACTTAGAAAGCGAATTGGAGTTGTCTTTCAAAATGATGTCATTTTTGCTGATAGTATCTTTGGAAATATTCAATTTAATCGAAGAGAAATCACGGATTATGATATCGAATTAGCCACTGAAGTTGCCCAAGCAGATTTCATTTACGAAAAAGAAGACGAATTTAAATACCAAATGGCCCAAAAGGGTATGAATTTATCAGGAGGACAGAAACAAAGACTTCTTATTGCACGTGCTGTTGCAGGAAAACCTGATATTTTAGTTTTTGATGATGCATCGAGCGCACTTGATTATCAAACCGATAAAAATATGCGTCAATCCATCAAAAAATCATTTTCAAAGACAACAAAAATTATTATTGCTCAACGCATATCATCGATTAAAGATTCAGATCATATTTTACTCATTGATGAGGGGAAGATTATCGCATCGGGTACCCATGAAGAACTCATGAAATCATCTAAAATATATCAAGAGATTGCTTTCTATCAATTAGGAGGTGAAGTCAAATGATGTATGCTGGTAAACAAGGTCGTGGAAGAAACGATGGTAGCCAAAAGGCGAAAGATGTTCGTTATGTCTTAAAAAGATTATGGGCTTATTTAGTCTTTTACAAACGTAAACTCATTCTCGCGATTTTTATCGCGATTATCAGTAACGTATTATCGCTTTTTGGACCATTTTTAACCGGTCAAACCATTTCTGCGATGGAAGATGGTGTTGATTTTGAAAAAGTGTTCTTTTTTGCAGGATTGATGATTATCTTTTACTTATCAAGTACATTGATGAGTTACTTATTATCGAAAGCGATGATTAGAGTTTCTCAAAGTGTCGTATACAAGATGAGAAAGGATTTATTTGCGAAATTAAATCGTGTCCCAATTTCATATTTTGATCAAAATCAAACCGGAGATATTATTTCTAAAATGAGTTATGATATTGATACGATCAATACCTCGCTTGCCAATGATGTTATAAGTACTATAACAAGTGCAATAACGATTGTGATTTCATTTGTTATGATGCTTTTAATGTCACCTATCCTAGTCTTAGTGTTCATTGTAACACTACCGATCTCTATTATACTCACGCATGTATTATCAAAAATTGTGAAAAAGAAATTTCGGATCCGTAATCAAAAACTTGGTGAAATGAACGGATTCGCTGAAGAAATGATTAGTGGTCAAAGAACGATCCAATCATATGTTCAAGAAGAAGCTGTTTTGCAAAAATTTGATGAAATAAATGAAGAAGCAACCAAAGCATCCTATGAGTCTGGTTATTATTCAACGACTGTGGGTCCATCTGTAAACTTTGTATCAAATTTATCAGTGGCTTTAGTTGGTGTCTTTGGTGGAATTCTTTATTTCAGAGGAATGATCACTTTAGGGAATTTAACAAGCTTCACCTTATATTCAAGAAGATTCTCTGGACCGATCAACATGATGAGTAATATATTTGCTGATATTCAAAGTGCACTTGCTGCAGCTGAGCGTGTGTTCAAAGTCATTGATTATGAAGAAGAGCCTAAAGACACAGAAGATGCGATCACTTTAGAAAATATTATGGGGGAAATCACATTTGAAAATGTAAGTTTCCGATATGTACCCAATCAACCAATTTTAACCCATGTGTCATTTAAAGCAAAACCCGGACAAGTTATCGCAATCGTTGGACCAACGGGTGCTGGGAAAACAACGCTTGTCAATTTACTCATGCGTTTTTATGACATTGATGAAGGGGTCATTCGATTAGACCACTATGATACCAAAGATATCAAAAGACAAAGCCTTAGAAAGAGTTTCTCAATGGTCCTACAAGATACATGGATTTTCTATGGGTCTGTCCATGATAATATTGCCTATGGTAATGGGAATGTTTCAAGACTTGAAGTCGAAGAAGCGGCTAAAAAAGCCCGTATTCACGGCTTTATAAGCCATTTACCCGAAGGATATGACACCATACTTAAAGAGGATGGGTTATCAATTTCTAAGGGGCAAAAACAGCTCTTAGTGATTGCACGTGCGATGCTATCCAAAACTAAGATGCTCATCTTAGATGAAGCGACTTCAAATGTAGATACGCATACGGAAGTTCAAATTCAAAAAGCGATGTTGTCACTCATGGAAGATAAGACTACATTCGTGATTGCACACCGCTTATCAACCATCGAAAGAGCAGATTTAATTCTCGTCATTAAAGATGGAAATATTGTTGAACAAGGCACACATGAGACACTCATGCAAGATCAAGGGTTTTATTTTGACCTATATCAGAGTCAATTTGCATAATAATAAAATAAAACGTTCTTTTCCTTGTAATTGGTCTATGGAATGTGTATAATAGATTTAGGCGTGATCACACGCTGAATAAACTTAAGGAGTATTTAAATGAAAGGCGTAGTAAAATGGTTTGATGCTGACAAGGGATATGGATTTATTTCATCAGCAGAAGGAAAAGACATCTTTGTTCACTTCAGTGCAATTCAATCTGAAGGATATAAGACATTAGCAGAAGGCGACCAAGTAGAATTTGAAGTTAAGAACGGCGACCGTGGACAACAAGCGGCTGAAGTTCGTAAAGTCTAAAAAATTTAAAAAGGTATGGGGACTCAAACATTTTGAGTCCCCCTTCTATTTTTTTATCATTTTTATATGAAATGAAAATGCTTGACATATTTTCATCCTGTGTTACAATAAGTGAGTACAATTTAAAAGCATAGAGGTAGCGATGCAGAAAAGTATGTTTGTGAGTCGGCAGACTGTGATCAAACAGAAAGGCAACCATCGCCGAATGAATTCTTAGGCATAAGAAGATCATGGGGTTATAAGAAACACTTATAACACTCCTACGATAAGTAGAGGCGCTAGCAAAATATGACTCGTTTATTATTTTGAAGTGTCCTCTCGGATGCTTTTTTTGTTAAAAAAACAAAGAAAAGAGGAAGAGAGAATGAAGAGAATTAGTTTAGTTTTATTTGTTTTATTGTTTGGGGTGACACTTTTTGCGTGTCAAGGTGAGGATCAGTTTGATTTAGAAAGTGAAACCGAAATAGTCGTTGGCCTAGAAGCAGCTTATGCACCATTCAATTGGGCAACACCACAAGAAAATGGTTTTACAGTTTTACTAAGTGGACAAGCAGGGTTTTATGCTGATGGTTATGATGTCGTGATGGCTCAAAGAATTGCTGATGCACTTGGTTTAACACTTGTTATTAAAGCGTACAGTTGGGACGGGTTAATCCCAGCACTCAATGCCGGTGAAATTGATTTAATCATTGCAGGTATGAGCCCAACCGCAGAACGTGCACTCACGGTTAATTTTAGTGAAGAATATTATCGTTCTGAACAAGTGATGGTTGTCAGAGCCGATGGAAATTATGCGAATGCAACGTCATTAAATGATTTTGGTGGTGCTAGAGTCGTCGCACAAGCAGGGACACTACAAGATGATTTAATCGATCAAATTACAGGAGTTATCCATCAAGAAACATTAAACAGTTATAGCGATTTAGTCAATGCACTTAGCTATGGAACGAGTGATGCGTTTGTTGCTGAATTACCGGTTGCTACTGGTATTGTGCAAACCAATAGTCAATTTAAAATTATTCAATTTGGAGAAGGTTTAGGATTCACAGTCTCCGATGAAGACATTGTAGTTTCAGTTGCGATGCGTTTAGAAGATTTGGATTTGTTAGACGCAGTGAATGCTGCTTTAAGTGCGATTTCAAGTGTTGAAAGACAACAAATCATGCAAAATGCACTTTCACGTCAACCTCAAGAATAATGATACAAATTTGGATGTCATTACCTCCAAAAGATGAGTTTTTTAAAACCATTTTATATTTGCTTGATACGTATGGATCATTCTTTTTAAGAGGCGTATCGATTACATTATTGTTATCTGTCGTTGGGACACTTGGTGGATTTATTCTTTCACTTGGCTTAACAGTGATTCGTCAACAAGATATTGATTTAAAGCGTGATTCATGGATTCAAATATGGATTAAAAAACTTGGTATTGGATTTACAAAAATATATATTACCGTGTTTCGTGGGACACCTATGATTGTTCAAGCCATGATTTTTTACTATGGGATTGCTCCTTTAAAACTTGGATGGTGGAACCCGCTTGTTGCAGGCTTAACAGTTGTGACATTAAACACTACTGCATATATTGCTGAAGTTATTCGTAGCGGGATTAATGGCATTGATAAAGGACAAATGGAAGCTGCTCGTAGCTTAGGATTTTCTAAACGTCAAGCAATGTTCAAAGTCGTCTTTCCACAAGCAATTAAAAATTCACTACCAGCCATTGGTAACGAATTTATTGTCAATTTAAAGGATACTGCGGTTTTAAGTGTGATTGGTGTTTTTGATTTATTTAAAGCAACTCAATCTGCAACCTCATCGAACTACAGACCAGTTGAAGGATTTTTTATTGCAGCTGTGATTTATTTAATGTTGACATTTGTCACGTCAAAAATTGTGGATCGAATGGAACATAAAAAAGTGAAGGTGGTGAATGTTCATGTCTAATGTGATTTTAGAAATTAAAAACATTCACAAACGATTTGATAATCAAGTCGTTTTAAATGGCATTAATTTAGACATTCACGAAAAAGAAGTGGTATCAATCATTGGCTCATCAGGATCTGGCAAAACAACGCTTTTAAGATGTTTAAATTTGTTAAATGAACCAGATGATGGACACATCATATTTTTAGGTGAAGATTTGATGGATGCCAAAGTCGATCTTGATCACTTAAGAATGCGGATGGGTATGGTTTTTCAATCATTCAATTTATTTAACCATCAAACCGTGATTGATAATTGTATTATGGCTCCTATCTCCCTTTTAAAAATGAAGAAAGATGAAGCCATTCAAAAAGCGCGTTTATTACTCGAAAAAGTTGGGATGTTAGGGTATGAACATGTCCCTGTCACGCAATTATCGGGGGGGCAAAAACAAAGAGTTGCGATTGCTCGTGCGCTCATCATGAACCCGAAAATCATGTTGTTTGATGAGCCGACAAGTGCCCTTGATCCTGAGATGGTTGGGGAAGTACTAGAAGTCATCAAAAGTTTAGCTAATGAAGGCATGACGATGGTGATTGTCACTCATGAAATGAATTTTGCTAAAGAAGTTTCACATCGGATTATTTTTATGGACCAAGGTGTAATTGCTGAAAGTGGAACACCAAATGAAATCTTTCAAAATCCAAAAGAAGAAAGAACTAAAGCATTTTTAAGAAGATATGCACATGAAAGAAGCATCTAATCATGTCCTTTTCTTTTTTAAAATTATTGTCAGTAATAGCGCTTGTATGATATAATACTTTTAAAGATGGGAGCGTTGATATATATGGAGAAAGACCTATTAGAGTTAGGGCGAAAGCATCTAAGAAATGTGACCAAAGAATGCGAAGAAAAGCAAATCGAAGAAGCTGAAAAGAGATTCGCATGGCAATACACTTATGATGCTGTTGGCATGGCAGGCCACAATCGTGTTTCCTATGATGATGTGATTCGTCTCAGTGAAACAAAAGCTCTACTCGGATACAGCGAAAGAGAACAAAAAGAAATTTTAAATCACTTAAAAGCATTTGATTATGTAAAAAAACTCGCACAATCAAACGAAAAATTTAATGAAGAAATGCTCAAGGATATCCATGAGATCCTTGTCGAAGGCATTTTCCAAGGTGGCGTTTACAGAAACGTTAATATCAATATTTTTGGCGCGAGTCATCAACCACCTGACTATGTCAAAGTCTATGATCGCATGAATAAATTCTTTAAGAATATTGAAACATTTGAAGGCAATGCCATTGAAAAAGCGACATATGCACATGCAAGTATCGCAAAAATTCATCCATTTGTGGATGCGAATGGCAGACTTGCAAAACTAATATTAAATTACTTTTTAATGAAAGGTGATTACTTACCAATCAGCATTCCACTTGAATTAAGAGAACAATACATTGAAAAGCTAGAAATCTTTAAAACTGAAAAGGACTTAAATCCTTTAACGCAATTCTTCAAAGATATCTTAACAAAGCGTTATGAAGCAATATTAAAAGATTTAGACTTATAAGAGTGCCTCGCACTCTTTTTTATTTATATCAAGCAAAGACTTAGAAAATATGATAAAATATATGAGGTGACTAACTATTAAAAGTCA
>DITP01000001.1 GCA_002422135.1 Acholeplasmataceae bacterium UBA6181 | reverse complement strand
GGTATTGTATTATCAACAGACAGTTTAGATGAACAAATGAAACTAGAAGTTGAACTACAAAAATACACACAACAATTGTCCGAACAAAAGAATGCATTAAATGCGACGCTTCAGTCGATTGGCGAAGCCGTAATAGCGACCGATCAACAAGGCTTAATTACTGTCATGAATAAACAAGCTGAATTACTTACGGGGATATCATTTATTCATGCGCTTGGAAAACCATTTGATCAAATTGTACTTATATCAAATGAGGATGATCAACCAGTGAATCATACAATACAAAAAGCATTAGAAAATAGAGAACGTATTGAAAATGAAACCAACCGGTTTATGACAAATGCCTATGGGCTCATCTATCCGATTGAAATAACAACTGCCCCTATCTTAAACGATGATCAAAAAGCAATTGGTGCGGTTGTTGTCATAAGGGACATTACGGATAGTTATAAAAAACAACAGGAAATTGAATATTTAAGTATGCATGATTTCTTGACAAATCTATATAATCGACGATATTTTGTCCAAGAGCTAGCAAAATTGGATCAAGAAATATATTATCCTTTGGGACTTATCATGGTTGATTTAAATGGGCTCAAATTATTTAATGATGCTTATGGACATGATATCGGTGATCTTGCATTGATTAAAGTTTCGAATATATTGACACAAGTGTTTAATCAAGGTGAAATTGTTGCAAGAATTGGCGGCGACGAATTTGCGATCATCATTCATAATACTTCAACTGAATATATTGAAGCAAAAAAGAATGAGATTTACGAGCAATTAAGAGGAATCCTAATTGAAAATATTGGGCTAACTCTAGCCATAGGTTATCAACTTAAACGTGAAAAAGCAGAAAATACTGAAGAAGTTCTTCGAATTGCCGAAAATTACATGTATCGGAATAAACTATCAGAAGGTCATAGTTTTAGAAATCACGCGATTAAAGCTATTCTAAAGACTTTAACTGATAAATATGAAGCCGAACGAGTTCATTCTTTCAAGGTAAGTGAATATGTTGTTAAAATTGGCCAAGCTCTGGGTTTAAAACAAGATGATATTAAAGAATTAGAACTTGCAGGATTATATCATGATATCGGTAAAATTTCAGTCCCAGATGCGATATTAGATAAACCAGGCAGACTTACTGATGAAGAATATGAAAAAATTAAGCTTCATACCGAAGTGGGATACCAAATATTAAAAGCTGCCGATGAATACTCAAATCTTGCAGAATATGCACTATCNNTCAAGAATCATTGCTGTTGCAGATTCATATGAAGCAATGACTGCTGATCGAGTCTATCGAAAGAAACTATCTACAGATGAAGCAGTAAATGAAATTAAGAAATGTTCAGGAACTCAGTTTGATCCAAAAATTGCTAAAGTTTTCATAGAAAAAGTTTTGGGGAAGTCATGGAAATGATGAAAGAAAGTCATAAATTTACACAATTTATGGCTTTTTTTAATGAAAACACAATGTAAATAATAACATTTGCAAATTATCGAATTTCATAGGCTTATCGACTTGAAATTAAGTATTTATAAAGGGTATAATACCTTTAAACCTTTAGCGGTTTTTCATTTTGCAGATTCGAATTTTCAATGTGTTCGATACGATTAAATATAAAGGGGAGATTAACATGTTTGTATTAAAACGAAATGGAACAAAAGAGCCTTTCGATATTCAGAAAATTGCGATAGCTATGCAGAAAGCTTATCAGAGCTGTGGTATAGGGTTTACGGATGAAGAATGCCTTAAACAAGCCCAAAAAATTACAAAGAACTATAAAAAAGGTCAAGAAATTAACATTGAACAAATTCAAGATGATGTTGAACTTTTTTTAATGGAATCAAAACAATACGATGCAGCTAAAGCTTATATTAAATATCGTGAGCGCCAAAGAAACGATCGTGATAATCCATGGGCTGATAATGATGAAAGACAGGATCTCATTTTAAGCAAATACCTTTTACCAAATGAAGATAAAAAAGCATTTATTAAACGGATTGCTTTTGGTAAATCTTCGATTGAAAAAATATTAAGACATAAAGAAGCAATCTTTGGTGGTAGAAATCTTTATGCGATTGGACGTGAAGGTAATATTACAGGAAGTAACTGTTATGTCACAAATGATCCGGAAGATAATCTAGAGAGCATTTATGAAGTCGATTATAAGATAGCCAGAACATATAGTTATGGTGGCGGACAAGGGATGAATTTGTCAAAACTTCGTCCTAAAGGTGCTAAAGTTAATAATAGTAGTAATACGACACCTGGTGTGATGGTTTTTGCTGAAAAATATTCACATACGACTTTATCCACTCAACAAGACAATCGGCGTGGAGCATTAATGCTTGTTTTAAACATTGATCATCCTGATATTATCGATTTTGTGACGACGAAACTTGATTTAAACAAAGTAAATGGGGCCAATATTAGTATTGCGATTAATGATAAATTTATGAATGCTGTTAAAAACAATACAGAATGGATTATGTCATTTGAGACGCCCTATGAAAAAATTGAAAAGAAGATGAAAGCAAGAGATTTAATTGAACTTGTAGGTTACTCCGCACACACCATGGGAGATCCGGGAGTCATGTTCATTGATCACATGAATGACTATCATTTCCTTTCTGAATATGATGATGTTAAATTTACAGCAACTAATCCATGTGGTGAACAACCGTTGATGGCCAACGGTTCTTGTAATTTAGGGAGCATTAATTTAAATTCATTCGTGCGTAAACCGTTTACCATTGAACCCGAATTTGATTGGGATCGATTTGATTTTGTTGTGACTGAAATGATTTGGGCACTAGATGATTTACTTACTATGTTAGGCGATCGTCATGCGTTGAAAGAACAAAGAGAGCATGTCCAACAATATCGTGAGATTGGTCTAGGGGTTATGGGTTTAGCAGATTTAGCTTTATCGATGCGACTTCCATATGGTAGTGAGGTATTTATTTCATTCTTAGATAAACTGATGAGACGTATGTTAAACACTGCTGTAAAAGCGAGTGCACTACGTGCAAAAGAACTTGGAACATTCCCCCGCTATGATTATGAGAAGATTTCATCATCCACTTTCTACCAGTATACGATTGATTCTGACACAGATGAATTAGTGAAACAATTTGGTATGAGAAACTCTAGATTATTATCGATTGCACCTACGGGTTCAATTTCAAATATTTTAGGTGTTTCTGGTGGTGTAGAACCATTTTTCCAAATAAATTATACACGACGCATTGTTTCCATGTTTGAGACTGAAAAAACAATTACGATTTGGGAAAAAACACCACTTGCACTTGCGAAATCATTAGGTGTTGAACCAGAAAAACTTCCAGATTGGGCATTGATTACTTCACAAAACATTGATTTTGTAGATCGCGCAACTGTTCAAGAAACGATTCAAAAATACGTTGATACAGCCATCAGTTCAACCTTTAATTTACCAAATAGCGCAACCGTTCAAGATGTAATTGATATTTACATGATGGCATGGGAAAAGGGATTAAAGGGAGCGACCGTCTTTAGAGATCGATGTGCTAAAATTGGAATCTTAGCAGGTATCAATGAAAATACTGAAGATCTAAATCCTGCAACACCTCCTCATGTTCACATTGAAGAAAAATGGACATCAAAAAAGACGAATGAAGTCAAAGAATATGTAACACATATTAATGTGCACCAAACTGGAGTGACTCCTGAAAAGATGGAAAAAGAGCTTTGTCCACTGTGTGGGAATGTCTTAGTGAAGAAACAAGGATGCATTCAGTGCAGTGATCCAGATTGTGTTTATGAAAAATGTGCCGTGTAGGTAAAAAATGAAAAAAATACATACACCAAAAGCTCCAGCAGCTGTTGGCCCCTATAGCCAAGGGATTCTTGCTGGTCAAACGCTTTATGTCTCGGGACAATTACCTTTTGTTGCTGAAACCATGACTTTAATTAGTCCTGAAGTGAAAGACCAAACCAAAAAATCATTAGAGAATATATTGTCGATTGTAGAAGCTGCAGGATTTAAAAAAGAAGATATTGTAAAATGTACAGTTTACATGAAAGACTTATCAAAATTTTCTGAAATGAATGAAGCTTATCAACAGTTTTTTCAAGATCATAAACCAGCACGAGTTGCTGTCGAAGTTTCAAGACTACCAAAAGATGTTGATGTTGAAATTGATGCAATCGCTGTAAAAGATTAACTTATTTGAAATAGTTAAGCAATAATGCGTTAAAGCCCTTGTGGGGCTTTTTCTTTTGTATAATAATACATGAAGGAGTGATTCGTTATGAAAATATTAGAAAGACAAGCGACAACATTTGGCGGACGCGATGGCGTGATCAAAGATACACAATCAGGACTAGAGTTAAAACTTACAAAACCACAAGAAATGGGGGGTAAACTAGCGAAGGGAACCAATCCAGAAGAGCTATTTTCAATTGGATATAGTAGTTGTTTTGCAAGTTCAATCGAATTTTTACTCCAAGCTTCTAAACAAGCATATGAAGATGTTGAAGTCACTGTGACAACATCACTAATCAAAGATGGTGATCAAGGATTTAAATTTGAAGTTTTAATAGATGCTAGAATATTAGGTGTATCAAAAGATATTGAAAAGAAATATATCGACATGGCATATCAATTTTGTCCTTATTCAAAAGCGATAAAAGGCAATGTTAATGTCAAAATCGAGTCAAAATAAACTTAAGCATTCAATGCTTGGGTTTTTTTGACTTTTTTGAACTCTACATAAATTCGTGCTATAATAAATAAAATTGTTAATGAAATTAAAATAAAAACTCAATCAACGAAAGTGGTGAACACATGACAGAAAAAATTGGATTGAAAAGGGATGAGTTATCAAATCGTAATATCTTAATCCTTTTAAGTGCTCTTTTTGTTTTACTCATCTATGGAACAGTTGTTTTTGGCTTAAAAGCTATTTGGATTGCACTTGTTTCATATATTGCTGCAGTCATTGTTGAATGGACTTTTTCAAAGATTCGTAAGAAAAAGATGGGATTAAGTTTTTTAATCACACCTTTGATTTTCGCATTAATGATGCCAGTGACAATGGATTTATGGATTGTAGCAGTGGGTTCAGCTTTTGGTGTATTTTTCGGTAAAATGATTTTTGGTGGGCAAGGGAAAAACATTTTTAATCCTGCACTAGTAGGTGTATTATTTGTGACGGTATCCTTTCCTTTACAAATGAATACAAGATGGCTAAACCCAGAAACAGATTTGGTTTCAGCAGTTACTCCACTCATTTCACTTAATCGAGCATTACCAATGGATTATTCTTTAATGGACCTCTTACTTGGAAATGTACCCGGTGTCATTGGCGAAACATTTAGATTAGGTATTCTTGTTTTAGGATTACTACTTATCTTATTAAAAGTCATTGATTGGCGAATTCCTTTAAGTTTAATTGGTACTTTATTTGTGATTACAGCGATTGGTAATCTCGTTTTACCAAATGATTTTGTTGATCCTGTTTATTCATTACTTGTTGGAGGTTTAATGTTTGCTGCCTTCTTTGTAGCAACTGATCCTGTTTCAATGCCTTTAAAATCATGGGGTCGCGTGGTCTATGGTGTTGGGATTGCTTTATTAACGGTAATTATTCGAAATTTTGCTACCTTCCCTGAAGGGCTTACATTTAGCATTGTCATCATGAATGCTATTGCTCCACTGATTGATAACTTGTTTACTAAAGAAGAAGTTAAGGAGGAAGAAGCTCATGAATTCGAATCTTAAAGTTTTATTTTTCGTCTTAATTATGGGAATGATTACTTCAGGTTTGATTTTGGGAATGGACCTTTTAACGAAAGATCGTATTGAAGCAAATGAACTTGCTGAAACAAAATCAACCATTCTTGATGCTTACGGTGTTTCTTATACATTCTCAAACATCCATGATGTTTTTGATAATAATGTTGAGACGATAAAAGTTGATTATCAAGGAGAAACATATATATTTTATATTGATAAAAATACAGGATCTATTAGTTATGAGTTTTTAGGAAACGGATTATGGGGCCCAATCAGTGGAATTATCACATTAAATTCAGATTTTGATACCATTGAAAGAATTACTGTATTGGTTCAACAAGAAACACCTGGTTTAGGTGGAATTGTTGCTGAAAGAAGTTTTCTAGATCAATTTCCTGGAGTTAAGATGGTTCCAGAATTGCTCATCATTAAAGACAGTAGTCCCAATCAAGAAAATGAAGTGGATTCAATTACTGGAGCAACCGGAACATCAAATGCTTTTATGAATCTAATGAACACATCCTATCAAGCACACAAAAGCGCTTGGGATAATCGGTAGGAGGTAACCATATGAGATGGATTAGAGTTAAATATACAAAATGGTATAACATCTTAAAAGATGGTATTTCTAAGAATAATCCGATTGTTGTTGCCGTACTAGGTATTTGTAGTGCACTTGCTGTGACAAACCGTGTTGAAAATGCCATCGCGATGGGACTCGGTGTAACATTTGTAGTGATGGCATCATCCATGATGGTTTCACTTATTCGGAATTTTATTCCCACAAAAGTGAGAATGGTAACCTATATGGTAATCATCTCAACATTTGTTATCTTATTTCAAATGTTTTTAGAAGCTTACTTCCCATCGATTGCAAAAGCACTTGGAGCTTATGTAGGTTTAATTATTACAAACTGTATTGTGATGGGGCGTTCAGAAGCATTTGCGGCTAAAAATCCCGTAAGATATTCTATTATCGATGGATTTGCAAGTGGAATGGGTTATATGCTGGTTTTAGTCTTAGTTGCTTCAGTTCGTGAAATTTTAGCATTTGGTACATTCTTAAATATGAATGTTATGCCAGATGCTTGGGTAAACTGGACAGTCATGGCGATGGCACCTGGTGGATTCTTTGTTTTAGGGCTCTTTATTTGGGGCATTCGAGAATTAATTAAGCATTATGAAACAGCGTAAGGAGGAAGCACATGGAAAACTTAATGGAATTATTCTTAGCTTCAATCCTCAATCATAATATTGCATTAGTCTATATTTTAGGTATGTGTCCATTAATTGCGATTTCTACCAATGTGAAAAACGCGAAAGGGATGGGATTGGCTGTTGTATTCGTTGTGACATTAACAGGGATAATCAACTGGCCGATTTATGCATTACTAAAAAGTACTGGGACAACAAATCTTTCACTTTTAGTGTTTATCATTACGATTGCTGCAACTGTTCAATTCTTAGAAATGTTTTTAGAAAGATTCATTCCAAAACTCTATAATGCTTTTGGTATATTCTTACCACTCATTACAGTTAACTGCGTGGTATTAGCTGTTTCATTATTCTTTGTGAACCGTGAATATACTTTTGCTGAAACTGCAGTATTCTCATTTGGATCAGCACTTGGTTGGATGCTTGCAATTATTTTAGTCGCTGGTATTCGCGAAAAGATGAAGAAACAAAGTGATGTTCCACGTGGTTTAGTTGGAAAAGGTATTGTATTCATCATATTAGGTATTCTCGCGTTAGCCTTTATCGGCTTTACGGGAATCGCGAATATTTAGGGGGTACATATGAACTATTTAGTACCAGTTGTTTTGATTGGTGTTTTAATTGTCATCACCTTACTTTTAATTCTTGCTGAACGTTTACTCGGTGGCGGGAAAGAAAAGATGCTCATCGTCAATGATGATAAAATCATTCCAGTTAAAGGCGATGATACAGTTTTAAACACGCTTTCGCAAAAAAAGATTTTTATTCCCTCTGCTTGTGGAGGAAAAGCGACTTGTGGATTTTGCAAATTCCATCTCATTGACGGTGGAGAACCAAAACCAACAGAATTACCATTTTTAAGTGCAGAAGATCAAAAAAATGGTATTCGTTTAGCGTGTCAAGTTAAAGTTAAAGATAATATGAGAGTCGAAATTCCTAAAGAGTTAATGAACGCGAAAGAATATAAAACAAAGGTAGTTTATATTGAAAATCAAACATATGATATCAAACTTGTTCGCTTTCAACTTATTGATCCACCAACCATGTTATTTAAACCTGGTCAATACGCACAAATAAAAGTGCCTGGAATTGATATCATTCGTGCTTATTCGATTGCATCTCATCCAAAAGATACATCCCAAATTGAACTTATTATCCGTCAAGTACCAAATGGTCAAGCGACAACATTTGTTCATAAAGCTCTTGAAGTTGGCGATAAGATTATTTTGACAGGTCCTTATGGAGATTTTTATCTTCAAGAGGAGTCTGATCGTGAAATGATTTGTATTGCTGGTGGATCTGGTAAAGCACCGATTCGTGCAATCTTGTATTTCTTAAGAGATCAAGGGATGCCAAGAAAAGTTAAGTATTTCTTTGGAGCAAAATCAAAACGTGATTTATATATGACAGATGAATTTTTAGAGCTTGAAAAGGAATTTCCAAATTTTAAATATATACCAGCATTATCCGAACCGCTTCCTGAAGATAACTGGGAAGGTGAAGTTGGATTGATTACAGATGTTGTTGACCGACATGTGGATGATTTAAGTGAAGCAGAAGCGTATCTTTGTGGTTCACCAGGAATGATTAATGCTTGTATTAAAGTGTTGACTAAACACGAAATTAAACAACAAAATGTTTTCTATGATAAGTTCTCATAAAAAGGGATTCTCCGATTGGAGAAACCCTTTTTATTCATGTGTTTTTGGTACACCTTGTTTTATTGCAGTCTCATATACAGCTTTAGCAACATTTTTATGGACAAGAGGATCCAGCGCATCTGGAACAATTTGATAAATGCTTGGTATGATGGATGATGCAATGGCATGACTTGCTGAAAGCATCATCTCTTTTGTTATTTTTTTAGCATGGCTATCAAGTGTTCCTCGAAAAATACCAGGGAATGCTAAAAGATTATTAATTTGATTTGGATACTTAGAACTTCCAGTTCCTATAATATAAGCTTTCGTTTCATATAAATCTTCAACTGAAATTTCAGGAGTGGGGTTTGCCATTGGAAAAATAATAGGCTGATCACGCATAGTATTAATCATATCTTTCGATACTAAATGTCCTTTTGATACACCTATAAAGACATCGCTATCTTTCATCGCATCAACTAGTTTACCAATTACATGT
Organism: Acholeplasmataceae bacterium UBA6181; assembly: GCA_002422135.1. Taxonomy (GTDB): domain Bacteria; phylum Bacillota_I; class Bacilli_A; order Acholeplasmatales; family Acholeplasmataceae; genus UBA6181. The sequence continues at coordinate 11,586 of DITP01000001.1, read as the reverse complement.
TGTCGATTCGTCTTTTGAGCAAGATTCTTATGTGCTTCATTTAATGTTTGATCACTTTCGTTTAGAATGCCATCTTTATCACATACAAGAATATGTTTTGCACCAGCATCAAGTAAAAATTCTGTGATTGCTGTGCCAGCAGCACCAGCACCATTAATGACAATCTTTACATCCTCAATCTTTTTATCAACGAGTTTTAAAGCATTACTTAATGCTGCGAATAATACGATAGCAGTTCCATGTTGATCATCATGGAACACGGGAATATCTAGAATTTCATTTAACGCTTTTTCAATTTCAAAACAACGAGGTGCACTAATATCTTCTAAATTTATCCCTGCAAAGTTTTTCGATAAATAAGTAATAGTTCTAATTAATTCATTTGTGTCTTGCGTATCAATCGAAAGAGGAAATGCATCTACATCGGCCATTGTCTTAAACAGCATAGCTTTGCCTTCCATCACAGGCATCGAAGCTCCAGCTCCAATATTTCCTAATCCCAAAACAGCTGAACCATCTGTGATGACAGCAATCATATTTTGTCGACGCGTATAGAGATAGGATTTTTTTGAATCATTTTCGATCTCTAAACAGGGCTCTGCGACACCTGGTGTATAATATGTCGATAAATCATCTTTCGATTCAACTTTGACTCGAGAGATAACTTCAATTTTACCTTTTATCATTTCGTGTGCTTTTAATGGATTTTGCATGAACTCACCTCAATCTTTTCATAGTTTTATTGTAGCATGTTCCAAGAAAAAACGATATTATTCTCAGATTACTTATAAAATGTAAAAGCGCTTTCATTTAGGGTTTATTTTTGGACCTCCTTTATGTATAATAAAGGTATCAGTAATAAGGAGCGTTTCTATGAAAAAAAATTATGCAGCAGAACCCTTTCGTATTAAAATGGTAGAACCTATTCGTGTCACAACGAAAGAAGAGCGAAAGATTCTCCTGAAGAATGCAGGGTATAACCCTTTTTCTTTGCGGAGTGAAGACGTTTATATTGATTTACTCACCGATTCAGGGACTGGAGCGATGAGCCAGGATCAATGGGCAGCATTGATGCGTGGCGATGAAGCTTATGCTGGTAGTCAAAGTTTTTTTAGACTGGAAAGCGTTGTCAAAGACATTACCGGATACAAATATTTTATGCCAGTTCATCAAGGACGAGGGGCCGAACAAGTCGTTTTACCTGAACTCACAAAAAAGAAGGGGATGTATTTTATCTCAAATACCCATTTCGATACGACACGGGCTCATGTTGAACTTGCAGGGGCAAGAGCGATTGATACAGTCATTGAAGCATGTTTTGATGTTTCGACATATCATCCATTTAAAGGCAATTTTGATCTTGAGAAACTAGAAAAAGTAATTCGAGAAAAAGGTCAAGAAAATATTGCCGGTATCATTATGACGATTACAAACAATTCAGCTGGTGGGCAACCAGTATCTATGGAAAACATGAAAGCTGTTCATAAAATTGCTCAATCTCATCACATCCCCATTATTATTGATGGCGCAAGATATGCCGAAAATAGCTATTTTATCAAATTGCGTGAAGAAGGATATCAAAATATAGACATCAAAGATATTGCGAGAGAAACATTTGATCTTGCAGATATCTTCTTAATGAGCGCTAAAAAAGATGGACTTGTAAATATGGGTGGAATTATTGCGATTAAAGACGATGAACAATTATATCAATCCTGTAGAAATCGAATGGTGCCCTATGAAGGATTTCCAACTTATGGCGGATTAAGTGGAAGAGACATGGATGCTTTATCTGTAGGGCTTAGGGAAGCACTTGACTTTTCATATTTAGAATATCGAGTAGACCAAGTTGAATATTTAGGAGATCGACTTATTGAAGCTGGTGTTCCTGTTCAATATCCAATTGGAGGGCATGCTGTTTTCATTGAATGTCGAAGAGTTGCACCACATATTCCATTTGATCAGTTTCCAGCTTTAAGTTTTACGAATGAACTTTATATTGAAGGCGGCATTCGTGCTGTTGAAATTGGTTCACTCTTATTAGGTAGAGATCCAGACACGAAAGAAAACTTAAAAGCTGAAATGGAAATGGTGAGATTAACGATTCCAAGAAGAACATATACGTATACCCATATGGACAGAATCGCAGATGCTGTCATTAAGGTGTATGAAAGAAGAAAAGAATTAAAAGGTTATAGATTCACTTATGAATCACCAATGTTAAGACACTTTACATCATCTTTTGAACCAATTGATAAATACGAGGAGATATAAATATGGATGATGATCAAAAGTTTTTAATAGCAAAAGGACTTTATCAGCAAAAACAATACGATCAAGCATTTGACCTATATTCAGAATTAGAAAATAAAGGCTACAAGAACTATGAAATGTTTATTGAATTGGGACATATACACTTTCATCATATGGGGTTGGCAAATGCCTATCAGAAATATTTAAAGGCTCACGAACTTGATCCTTCTCAAACATATCCACTAATGCGTATGTTAAAATGTCAAGATCAATTGAATCAACCTGTTGAAATGTTTGTGGAAGATTATTTTGATTCTCTGCTTCAATGTCAGGATTTCTCTGAAAAAGAAATAAAAAAGATTAAATTAGTTTTTCAAAAACAAGGAAAAGAAAGTCTTTTTGAAAAAATAGAATCAAAAACAATCGAGATGTTAATTCTGAAGAAACAGAAAGAAATGCAATCGCATGAAGCGCTTTATCAAAAAATTGATCACATGAAATTGGTTTATCACCAAAATACGAAGAACGCTGCGAATTTGATGACGTTAATTGATTTATTAGAACAAGATAATCGAAATGATGAGATTTCTGAAATACTTGATCATGCTTACTATAATATTAATCACTTTGAAGTGGATTATTTATATGCAAGACATTATATTCACATTGAGTGGATGACCGATGCGATGACAGCGATTAATCGAATGGAAGAGCGATTAAAAAAACATGAACAAGAACATAAAATGATTAAGTTTTATGAATATAAGAAACTTGCTGAACTTTATCAGATGTTAGGTAATGAAGCACTTTACCAGTTTTACGATAAAAAAAGAATTGAAACGGAAAATCAAACAAAACCACGCCGTAAAAAGGCAACAATTGAGAGGAATTAATTATGCCTTATCGTATATTAGCAATTAATCCAGGTTCAACATCGACTAAGTTAGCCATCTATGAGGATGAAACACAAATTTATAAAGCAAGTGTTAAGCATGACACTGAAGAAATTTTAAAATTCAAACATGTTTGGGATCAATTTGATTTTCGAATGGATTCGATTAAAAAAGAAATCGAAAAGTCAAAAATTTATTTACAAACACTGGATGCTATTGTAGGTCGTGGTGGCATGTTAAAACCACTGACCAGTGGAACATATCATGTGAACGACGATATGATTGAATTTTTGAAAAATAGAACTCGTGGTGAGCATGCGTCAAATCTTGGATGTGGATTAGCGAAAGAACTTGCAAAACCATATGGTATTCCAAGCTTTATTGTCGATCCTGTCTCTGTCGATGAGATGGATGATATCGCAAGGTACACCGGAATGCCCGAACTACAAAGACAATGTATTTTTCATGCGTTAAACCATAAAGCAATTGCACGTTTAGCATCAAAAGACTTAAATAAATCGTATGAAGAACTGAATTTGATTATCGCGCACTTAGGTGGTGGAATTAGTGTTGCTTCACATCAAAAAGGGCGTGTGATTGATGTCAATAATGCTTTAGATGGTGATGGGCCGATGTCTCCTGAACGCAGCGGATCAGTGCCTGTTGGACCTCTCTATAAAATGGTATTTTCTGGGAAATACACGCTTGAAGAAATAAAACGTAAAAATTATGGAAAAGGTGGACTTGTCGCTTATTTAGGAACGAATGATGGTAGCGAAATTCAAAATCGAATCAAAAATGGCGATAAAGAAGCAGCTTTCATTTATGGTGTTATGTGTTATCAAATTGCAAAAGAGATTGGTGCTCAAAGCACCGTATTAAAGGGTCAAGTTGATCGTATTATTTTAACAGGTGGACTGGCATATGATTCTTATACAGTCAATTTAATTAAAGAACGTGTGGAATTTATTGCTCCTGTAATGGTATATCCAGGAGAAGATGAAATGGGCGCATTAGTAAAAGGTGCATTAAGAGTACTTAAAGGCGAAGAAAGCGCTAAAGAATATAAGTAGGTGATGTCACATGAGAACGATGCAAGATATTGTTAAAAAAGCACAACTATCAGGACCACAAAAATTAGTGGTCGCAGTTGCAAATGATGAACATGTCATTGAAGCTGTTGAGATGGCAAGAAAAGAAAGAATTATTGATCCAATTTTAGTTGGAGATCAAAAATTAATTCTGGATGTTTTAGAGCATTTAAAAATAGCGAAATCTCCTTATGAAATCATTGATGTAAGTGATCCAATTAAAGCTTGTGAAGAAGCAGTAAAACTTGTTAGTAGTGGAAAAGCCGATCTTTTGATGAAAGGTTTGGTTGACACTGCGGTCATTTTAAGAGCAGTTTTAGATAAAGAATTTGGGTTAAGAACGCCCAATAGACTATCCCATGTTTCGATCATGGAAATTCCTACATACCACAAATTACTGATGATGTCTGATGGTGCAATGAATACCTATCCAGATGTAGATATCAAACAAGAAATTATTGAAAATGGTGTAGAGATTCTTCATAAAATTGGAGTTAAACAACCCAAAGTGGGTTGTATATGTGCCATTGAAAAAATTAATCCTAAGATGCAACATACTCTAGACTGTCAAGAACTTATGGAAAGAAATCAAAATGAGCGGATTAAGAATTGTGTGATTGGTGGTCCTTTTGCATTGGATAATGCGATTAATAAAGAGGCAGCCATCCACAAAGGTGTTACTGATCCGATTGCGGGAGATGTTGATTTTGTGTTAATGCCACAAATTGAATCAGGTAATGTATTTTATAAAGCCATGATGTTTTTAGCAGGAGCTAAAAGTGCAAGCATCATTGCGGGTGCTCAAAAACCGATTGTTTTGACAAGTCGTGCTGATTCAAAAGAAACAAAATTTTATTCGATAGCTTTAGCACAGCTTGTTTCGAAAGTGTGAGAGATTCATGATTATTCTAAATGGGAAAGACTTAACTCTTAAACAGTTAAATCAAATTGCTAGACACCATGAGATGGTTAGAATAGATGAAAAACAATACGAATGCATTAACAAAGCACGAGCATATGTTGATTTTTTAGTTGAGGAACAAAAACCAGTCTATGGAATAAATACTGGATTTGGTAAGCTTGCGACTGAAAGTATTAACAAAGAGGAAGTTAGTCAACTTCAAAAAAATTTACTAATGAGTCACGCATGCGGGGTAGGCAAAATATTAGATGAAGATGTTATCCGCGCGATGTTAGTTTTAAGAGTGAATGCACTCATCAAAGGATATAGTGGAATAAGACCATGTGTTATTGAAAAGATGGTTGAATTCTTAAATAAAAATTTAATTCCTGTCGTCTATGAAAAAGGGAGTTTAGGAGCAAGTGGTGATTTAGCCCTTCTTTCACATATGAGCCTACCTTTAATTGGATTAGGTGAAGTTATGATTAATGGTGAAGTTATGTCCGCCGATGAAGGTTTAAAGATTAAAGATATTAAGCCGATTGAAAAACTTTCAGCTAAAGAGGGATTAAGTTTAATTAATGGAACTCAAGCGATGAGTGCTATTGGTGGATTAGCGCTTTATGATGCAATTAAACTGATGAAGATATCCAATATGACATTCGCATTATCAATGGAAGCTTTAAGGGGTATTACTTCAGCACTTGATCCAAAAGTTCATGAGATTCGCGGACAAGAAGGACAAAAAATTGTAGCGAGTGCAATGAATAGTTATTTACGAAATAGTCACTTAGCTATTCCACAAGATGAAAAGAGAGTGCAAGATTCATATAGTTTAAGATGTAGCCCTCAAGTTCACGGGGCAACTTATGATGCGTTAAAACACATTAAAGAAATTGTTAATCGTGAAATGAATGCTGTTACGGACAACCCACTAATTTTTGCGGATGAAAAAGAAGCGATATCAGCTGGCAATTTTCACGGACAACCATTAGCTTTAGCTTTCGATTATCTAGGGATTGCGATGGCTGAACTTGCCAATATTTCTGAGCGAAGAATTGAGCGAATGGTAAATCCACAATTATCAAATGGCTTGCCTGCTTTTTTAGTCAAGAAACCTGGGCTAAATTCTGGATTCATGATTGTTCAATATACCGCTGCATCTTTAGTAAGTGAAAATAAAGTTTTAGCACATCCTGCATCTGTTGATTCGATTCCATCGAGTGCTAATCAAGAAGATCATGTATCGATGGGATCAATTTCTGCCAGAAAAGCTAAAACAATCATTGATCATGCGTATCAAGTGATTGCAATGGAAATGATGACTGCATGTCAGGCTATCGATTTCAGAGGTAAAGAATTAATGGGACCTGTGACAAAAAAGGTTTATGATCATATTCGAAATGAGATTCCTTTTCTAGATCAAGATACAATCATGCACCCATATTTGGTGAAGATTGAGAACATCATAAGAGAGGATTCATTTTTGAATTTGTTTGAATAGGAGATGATGAAATGTCTTTAACATTAAAAGATATTTTTCAAGAATTACCTGCATATCCCAAGTTTGCAGAAGGGATAAGAAGAGCCCCTAAACGTGAACTTATCTTAACTGATGATGAAATTGAACTTGCGATAAAGAATGCATTGAGATATATTCCAATCGAATGGCATGACATACTCATTCCTGAGTTTTTAGATGAACTTCATGAAAAAGGGAGAATCTATGGATATCGCTTTCGACCACAAGGAAGAATTTATGGGAAAGCGATTGATGCATATCAAGCTCAAACATTAGAAGGCAAAGCCTTTATGGTCATGATGGATAACAATCTTGATTTTGAAGTTGCTTTATATCCCTATGAACTTGTCACATATGGTGAAACAGGACAAGTATGTCAAAATTGGATGCAATACCATCTCATCAAAAAATACTTTGAAATTATGAATGACCATCAAACTTTAGTCATTTTATCCGGTCATCCTTTAGGATTATACAAATCACATCACATGTCACCTAGAGTTATATTAACTAATGGTTTAATGGTTGGTCTATATGATCACGCGCAAGGATTTCAAAGAGCGAGTGCTCTTGGGGTTGCAAACTATGGTCAAATGACGGCTGGAGGATTTATGTATATCGGTCCACAAGGCATTGTTCATGGAACATATTCAACACTCTTAAATGCTGGAAGAATTAAGTTAGGGATCCCAGAAGACCAGAATTTAAAAGGTGTCCTTTTTGTGTCATCTGGTTTAGGTGGTATGAGTGGAGCACAAGGAAAAGCGATGGTTATTGCCGGTGGTGTTGGTATTATTGCTGAAGTTGATCTATCAAGAATCAAAACACGTCTTGATCAAGGATGGATTCATCAGGTTTTTAATGATCCAAAAGAGACATTTGAAGATGCTAAGAAAGCAATAGCCCAAGGCATAGCGAAAGCAATCGCTTATCATGGAAACATTGTGGATCTTTTAGAATATGCTGTAGCGCATCACATAAAAATTGATTTATTAAGCGACCAAACAAGTTGTCATGCAGTTTATGATGGCGGTTACTGCCCTCAAGGATTAACATTTGAAGAAAGAACAAATCTATTAAAATCAAATCATCCATTATTTATTGAAAAAGTAAATCAAAGCTTAATCAAACATTATCACACGATTCAAAAACTAAACGATAATGGCACTTATTTTTTTGACTACGGCAATAGTTTTTTAAAAGCGATTTATGATGCTGGAGTGAAAGAAATTTGTAAAAATAAAGAAAACGATTTAGATGGATTTATTTATCCATCTTATGTTGAAGATATTATGGGACCCGTCTTATTTGATTATGGATACGGACCTTTCCGATGGGTGTGTTTATCTGGTAAAGAAGAAGATTTAGACAAGACCGACCAAGCCGCTATGTCTTGTATTGATTATCAAAGAAGATTTCAAGATCGGGATAACTACGAATGGATTAAAAACGCAAAGAAAAATGCTTTAGTGGTTGGGACAAAAGCGCGGATTTTATACCAAGATGCGAAGGGTCGATTAAAAATTGCTCTTAAATTTAACGAAATGGTTCGAAACAAAGAAGTGGGACCCATTATGTTGGGTAGAGACCATCACGATACTGGTGGAACAGATAGTCCATTTAGAGAGACTTCAAACATCAAAGATGGATCGAATGTCATGGCGGATATGGCTACTCACGTAGCCTTAGGAAATGCATCACGTGGCATGAGCTTAGTTGCCCTCCATAATGGTGGTGGTGTTGGTATTGGAAAAGCCATCAATGGTGGATATGGTATGGTCTTAGATGGATCAGAAAGAGTCGATGAAATTCTTTCGAGTGCTATGCTGTTTGATGTCATGGCGGGTGTTTCAAGACGCGCATGGGCTAGAAATAAGCATGCGATAGAAACGGCAAAACTTTATAATCAGACTGAAGACCATTCTTCAATTACTTTGCCTTTTTTGACTGATGAAAATCAATTAAAAGAAATGATAAAAACATATAGAAGAGGTAAAAAATGAATTCAATTGTTCAATGTGTTCCCAATATTTCTGAAGGCAAAGATCTAGACAAAATTAGACGGATTATTAAACCTCTTCAAAATCAAGATGGATTTAAACTTATTAGCTATGAACCTGATAAAGATTATAACAGAACCGTTATTACACTTATTGGAAATCCAGATATGATGATTGAACCTTTACTTAAATTTTATGAGATTGCATCGCATGAAATTGACCTAAATCACCATAAGGGTGAACATCCAAGAATGGGTGCAGTCGATGTATGTCCATTTATTCCAATTCAAAATATCACAATGGATGATTGTATTCAATATGCAAAAAAATTTGGTGAACTTATCCAAAATCATTTAAATATTCCTGTATTTCTATACGCCATGGCTGCTCAAAAACCAAATCGAATTTTACTTCCTGATATCAGAAAAGGTGAATTTGAAGGCATGAAAGATAAGATAAAAGAGGAAGAATGGTATCCGGATTTTGGAAAACCTGAAATTCATCCGACCTTTGGAGTTGCAGCGATTGGAGCAAGAATGCCGCTCATTGCATTTAACATTGATTTAGATACAGATAACGAAAAAACTGCTCGACAAATTGCGAAATATATTCGAGGTTCATCAGGTGGTTTTCAGTATGTTCAAGCAGGGCCTGCTTTATTGAAAGAAAGAAATCATGTACAAGTCACCATGAATATCTTGGATTATGAAAAAAATGCGATTTACCGCATTCTTGAATTAGTGAAAATTGAATCCAAACGATTCAATGTTCATGTAACATCAAGTGAAGTCGTGGGGTTGATACCAAAAGAAGCTTTATTAGATAGTTTAAAGTATTACCAAAAAGCATCTCAAGAAATTTTTGATAAAGATATGAGTTTAGAAGAAGTTACTAAATTATCGATCAAATATTTACAACTTCGTGATTTTGACATCTATAAAATTATAGAGGCAAACCTATGATTGCAGATCTCATCGTTCATCACATCAAATCTATTTATACACCAAATCAAAATGCTCCCATAAAGGGATTAAACATGCGCAACATCCAAGTGATTGAAAACGGTTATGTTGCGATAAAAGATGGGGTTATTTTGGGTGTAGGCAACGGATCATATGAACATCTGATTGGATCAAATACTAAGACTTTGGATGCAGAAAATAAAATTATGCTTCCAGCATTTATTGATTCTCATACCCATTTAGTCCACGGTGGTTCAAGAGAAGATGAATATGGGAAAATCATCCAAGGTATTCCATATCTGGATATACTAAAGGCTGGTGGTGGAATCCATCATACTGTCAATCACACGATTAGTTCAACCTTTGATGAGCTTTATGATAAAGCTTATCAATCACTCGATTTATTGTTAAAGTCAGGGGTATCCGTTGTTGAAACAAAAAGTGGATATGGTTTAGAACTAAAGACAGAAATAAAACAACTTGAAGTTGCTAAAAAACTCAATGCTCATCATCCGATTGAATTACATTCGACCTATATGGGTGCTCATGCCATTCCTAAACGATATGAGCAGCATAAAGATAGATACATCAATGAAATTATTTCCGATTTAACGATTATTAAAGAAAAAGATTTGGCTTCTGCAGTCGATATATTTTGTGAGGATCATGTATTTTCAGTTGAAGATAGTCGTAAAGTATTAACACATGCGAAAAAATTGGGATTTAAAATTAAAATGCATGCTGACGAGATTCAATCTTTAGGTGGCACATCATTAGCAGTTGATTTAGATTGTAGTTCAGTGGATCATCTGATGGTGATTAGTGATGAAGATATAAAAAAACTTTCAACGTCATCTACAGTTGCAAACCTTTTGCCAGGCACATCATTTTATTTAAATAAAGCGTTTGCTCCTGGTAGAAAGATGATTGATCAAGGTGTTGCTGTATCGATTTCTACCGATTATAATCCAGGAAGTTGCCCAACGGAAAACTTATTACTTGTTATGCAGATTGCTGCAAACAAAATGAAGTTATTGCCTGAAGAAGTTTTAACAGCAGTAACCTTAAATGCTGCTTATCATTTGGGTATTAGCGAAACACACGGTTCTATTGAGGTAGGTAAACAGGCAAATCTTATCTTACTTAACGCTCCAAATCTTAATTATGTATTCTATCACTATGGAATTAATCATGTTTCAGATGTATGGATTCAAGGTCAACACGTTGTAAAAAACCAAGAAATTGTGAGGGATGTAAAATGAAACTCGTCGATTTAAAAATCAGTGAATTTATTCATGAAATTGATCAAAAATCAGCAACTCCAGGTGGTGGATCTGTCTCTTCATTAGCATCAGCTATGGGGGCTGCATTAGTTCGAATGGTTGGACACTTAACAGTTGATAAAAAGAAGTTTTTAGCACTAGATTCAGAGATACAATTTGAATTCAAGGATATTTTAGATGAATTTACGTTGATTAAAGATGAACTCATAACACTCATCGATCAAGATACTCAGGCGTTTAATTTAGTAATGAGTGCTTATCAATTGCCAAAAGAAACAGAAGAAGACAAAAAGATAAGAAATGAAAAAATTGAAGAAGGCACTTTAGAAGCTATTCGTGTTCCGCTTAAAGTAGCTACATTGTCAATTTCAGCATTACATCATTTTGAATTACTTATTAAATATTGTAATCCTCAAACCGTATCAGACCTTGGAGTAGCAATTTTGATGTTGACATCAGGTGCCGAGGGCGCATGTATGAATGTTTTGATTAATTTGAGTTTGCTTAAAAATGAAATTGCGAAGACTCAATATGAAAATACAATAACTGAATATCGCTTTAGTCTCCATGAATTACGCACGAAACTTATCGATCAGGTTTATCAAAAAATATCATGAAAATAATTGAAAGTAGTTACATATTGTAATATATCTTGTGCTTTGTTCTAAAGCAACGTATAAT
>DITP01000033.1 GCA_002422135.1 Acholeplasmataceae bacterium UBA6181 | reverse complement strand
ATCTTCATATAACCTGTAGTTAATATGGTAGATCCCAAAACTTCATCATTTATTTTTTTATCTACAGGTATCGATTCACCAGTTAAGATTTGTTCATCTACCATAACTGTTCCTTCGATAATTTTGCCATCTGTAGGTATTTTTTCTCCAGGTTTAACTAATAAGATATCTTCGAGTTGTAGTTTCTCAACTAGAATCATCTCTTCCAGACCATCAGTAATTCTTCTGGCATTTCGAGGTTTCAAATCCATAAGTGCTTTAAGTGAACTTCTAGTTTTCTCTAAAGATAATTTTTCTAACACGTGTCCTAATGTAAATAGGTAAGTTACTGCAGCAGCTTCAAATAAGTCACCAATAATAAATGCAGCAATTACCGCTATTGTAACAAGCAAGTCGATCCCAATGATTTTATACCTAAGATCAACAAGCGCTTTTTTAAAAATATGAAAGCCCGCTAAAAGTGTTAAAAGTGTCATTATGGAAATCGATAATAAAGATTCATCAAATTCATTCAAAACAATCGACGATACAAATAATATGGTTAAGGCAACTATGTAGATGTTTTTTCTTATCCATTTCATTGTTTTCATTTTACTTCTAGTACTTTGTATCCAAGAATAGATATAACTTTACTTAACTCTTCTGCTGAAATAACTGATTCATCATGCCGAATTTCTACTTTTGAAGCATTAAATTTTACTTCAACATTCTCCACACCTATTTGTTTCGCAACCATTCCTTCAATTCTTCTAATGCATGATGGACATGTCAATGTTTCTAGTTTTATAACTGTATTTTTCATTTTTTTTCATCCTTTCTATCTCTAATATACGTCACTAGAAGCATTATTTCCTTGACCTGGATCAAGATTTCGCTGATATTTAATAGTTCATCACTTTTTTCAACTTTTTAAATCGAGTATCAAAAGTTTAAAAATAGATAGCATGAAAATTATAATATCATTCGAAATTTAAAAGTGGACTATCTGAAATTTATAAAAAATAAGGTGGACAAATGGAAAAAATTAAGATATTTTTTTAGTTGTTTATTACATCGATATAGAAAATTAAAAGGATAGTTTAAAGTGAACCATCCTTCATTTTGACTGAATTTACGATGACCAATTAATACATTGGTACATTTGGCATTGCTATCTCTTTTTCTTTAATATCCACAACAGCTGCTTCAGAAGTAATCATCAGAGCCCCAATACTTGATGCGTTTAATATGGCATTTCTAGTCACTTTCGTTGGATCAATAATTCCTTCTTTCATCATATTGACCCATTTTCCTTCTTTAGCATCAAATCCAAAATCACTTTTTTGTTTGCGCTGTTCTTCTAAAATATCTTGGCCATCATAACCAGCATTTTCCGCAATTTGATAGAGTGGTTGTGATAATGAATCAAGAACCGCTAAAATTCCTTTGTATATATCGATATTAGTATCTTTTAATGTTGATTTGAGCTCAGTTTGAATGTTAACTAAAATAGAACCGCCTCCGGTGACAATTCCTTCCGTGATGGCAGCTTTAGTTGCATTGAGTGCATCTTCTATCCGCATTTTTTTCTCTTTTAATTCAGATTCTGTAGCAGCTCCTACTTTGATAATGGCTACGCCTCCGGAAAGTTTAGCTAAGCGTTCTTGAAGTCGTTTTTTATCATATTCTGTGTTTGAAACATTCATTTGTGATTGTATTTCATGAATACGATCATCGATTGCTTTTTTATCGCCTTGACCACCAATTAATGTAGTTGTATCTTTCTTTACAACTGCTTTGTGGATTAATCCTAAATTTTCTAACTTCAAATCTTGGAGTTTCATTTGTAAGTCTTTTGCATAGAATGTGGCACCCGTTAAAATAGCAATATCATTTAGCATTTCTTTTTGGTTGTCTCCAAAGCCTGGTGCTTTGGTGGCAACAACATTAAAAGTTCCTCTTAATTTATTTAAAACTAGGGTTGATGTGACTTCGTTTTCAATATCATCAGCAATGATTAATAGGGGTTTGTTTACTTTAACTACTTGCTCTAAAATAGGAAGAATATCCTGTATCGTTGAGACTTTTTGATCGGTGACTAAAACGTAGGGATTTTCAAGTTCAACCGTCATCGTTTCACGATCATTAACAAAATAAGGAGAAACGTAACCTTTATCATATTGCATACCTTCGACAACTTCCAACTCTGTATCAAAACCCTTTGACTCATCCACAGATATAACACCGTTTTTTGAAACTCGATCCATGGCTTCAGCAATAATCTTACCAATCTCTCGTGATGATGCACTAATGCTCGCTACGTTTTCGATATCTTCTCTTGTTTCAACGGGACGAGACTTTTCTAAAAGCTTTTTAGCAACCTCTTTTCCTGCTTTCTCAATTCCTTCTCGAACCATTACAGGATTAGCTCCATTATCAACCGCTTTAAATCCTTTATGAATAATCGACTGTGCAAGAAGTGTTGCAGTGGTTGTACCATCACCTGCGACATCGTTAGTTTTAGATGCCACTTCATAAAGTAGTTTTGCTCCCATATTTTCATAAGGATCTTTTAATTCAATTTCTTTAGCAATGGAAACTCCATCATTCGTAATTAAAGGCGATCCATAACCTTTATCTAAAACAACATTTCTACCTTTTGGTCCAAGGGTGATCTTCACTGCATCAGCAAGTAAGTCAACCCCTTTTAATAAAGATGATTTTGCATCTTTACCATAACGAATTTCTTTACTCATTGTAAATATCCTCCTTTGATATGATTTTTACTTTTCGACAATAGCGAAAATGTTTTTTGATTGAACCAAGATATATTCAATCTGATTAAGTTTGACTTTTGTTCCAGCATATGACTGATAGATGACTTCGTCCTCTTCTTTAATATTTTCAACTTTAGGACCTACTGAAATCACTTTCCCCATGGCCGGTCTGTCTTTGTCTTCAGTTGCCAGAATAATTCCACTTGCTGTGGTTTTCTCTTCTTTTTTTACTGAAAGCACGACATAGTCTTCTAGTGGTTTTAACACAATAATCCCTCCATTTCTGGCACTCTTATGTATATTGTGCCAATTCAATTACTATTATATTCAAATGAGAAAAGATGTCAAGTGGTGTAAATATAATTTTTGCAATATGGATTTTTGTGGTTATCGTTTAAAATATTCGCGAGTATTTAAATTTACATGTTCCATGAAAAATAAAGCACCAGAGACATCTAGAGGTTTCTTTCATCTCAAATTGGTAAATGACATCCCTATCCAAAACAATCAAAGTGGCCTCTCCTAAAAACCTTTCATTTAAAATCTCTGCATTTATATAGTCACTTTCAAATCATTGAATCTTATTTTAGATTCTCAAATAAATGCGTAAATCGCTGATGGTGCTTATATCATGATTAAAAAAGGAATAATGCATCAGAACCTTGATAGTAAGGGTGATTTTTTTAAGACGAGAATAATTTGTGATTAAACGCTGTTTAAAATCGTTTTTTTTACATCATACTCATTCCCGGTACTTAAAATCTAACTTTGATTATCAAATATTCTTACATTAACTTGACTATGCATCCACTTTATAGCCACCTTTCCAAACTGGACCAACTAATGGGATCGATACTATTTTTCTAAATGCTTAATGGAAGTACAGTTGTGGATCTACACTATGTTGAATGCGGCATACATTTAAAAGACTAAGGAGTATGCTGATGTTCAATGAATCTGATTAGTCGCGGTCGATTTTGTTGTTTATGTAATATACCTATTATCGACATTAGTGGACTTAGTGGTTGTTTTGTAGACAATAAGGCTCACCTAAAACAGAAATTGCCAAACAGACATTGATATGCTTTTGTTTTACAGATCAAATTTTTGCAGTTGTTGCAGAGAAAAAACTGACATTTAGACCTCATTAGGTCATCTGTTCGGTTTTACTCTATTGAAAGTATAAAAGTCAGGTGACATGACTGTTGTATATTTCCTATATAATCCAACCTAAAATAGGGAGTTCTTCTTTCTATTACCATATGAGATATAATAACTGAGATTAGATGACACATATAAAAATTAAATATAAATGCACATAGTGTGCATTTTTTATTGCGCATAGTGTGCAATTCGTGTATAATATAAATAAATAAATATGTAAGCACTTACATAAAAAACAATAAAGGAGCATTTCAAATGTCAATTTCTAAAAAGTTTTATTTGATTTCATTAATTGTTTTAGTCTTACTTTTAGTTATATTTGGTGTCACACAGATAGACTATACTTTATCTGTTGCACTCTCAAATCCAAACTCAATTTGGGCTCAGTTTTTCAATATGTTTGGAGAAGTCCCGTTGTATGGAGGATTTTTATTGGCTTCAACTATTCTATTTGGTAGTAGAAACCGTACAAAATCACTGAAATATTATTTATTATCTGGATTGGGTATACTTTCTATGTTGCTTTTCTCGATAGTCACACCTATAATGCCGATTCGATATGTTTTTGAATTTGCAGATGCAGGGATACCGACATTATGGATGATAATAGGAATAGTTATTGGACTTATCATATTCACTTTTATGCTGATGTGGACCATTAAAAAAGACCGAAATGTCTTTAGTTCAATGAAAAAAGAGGCTGTAGTATTAATCCTTCTAGGACTTTATGTAGTCATTTCAGTCAATATATTGAAGGTGGTTTGGGGTAGACCAAGAATGCGATCTATTGACTCAATAGATGAGTTTAGATATTGGTATGATATTCAACCGTTTGCCGAAAATGAAGAATTTAAATCCTTTCCTTCTGGTCACACAGCAAATGGAATGATGATGTTTGCTTATATCATGTTTATTGACCGTATAAAATGGATAAAAGCCAATGCATTCATTGTATTTTCGCTGTTATGGGGATTATTTGGAGCGATTGCAAGAGTTGTATTAGGCGCTCATTTCTTCACGGATGTCATTGTTGCTTTATATATAACTATCTTCGGATTTGCATTGATACATCCGATGGTATTTAAAAAGAGAAAAGGAGTAGCTTCAAATGGCCAAAACTGATTATTTAACTTCAAAAAAAGAAAGAACGTCTTATGGTTTATGGTTTGTAGGTCAAAACATCATTTATATGATGGTGATTTCGTATTTAGCTATTTTTTTAACCGATGAAATTGGCTTGGCAGAGGCAGTTGTTGGTACATTGTTTCTAGTCGCACGCATATGGGACGCTGTAAATGATCCTATGTTAGGAGCAATCGTTGATAAAGCTAATCCTAAAAAAGGCAAATTTAAGCCGTGGATTAATGCAGTTACATTTTTAATGCCTATTGTTACCATATTCTTATTTTGGAATTTTAATGGTAGTGGCACATTTAATATTGTCTACGCATACATCTCTTACATTGTATGGGGCATGTTATACACAGTCAGCGATGTTCCGATTTTTGCTTTGGCAACAACTATGACAGATCAAACTGATGAGCGTGTTTCCATTATTTCAATTGGACGTTTAGCTGCTGGTCTAGCATCGATGATCATAGGAATTCTTGCTCCACAGTTTATTTCAAATTTAGGGTATCAGACAAGCATCATCATATTAATGGGCATTTCATTGATCATTATGTTACCTCTTAGATTTTTTGTTAAAGAACGTGTCATGTATAACCGAAGTACAGTAGTCACTATAAAATCCATGTTTCATGCTGTTTTTTCTAATAAATATTTATTAGTATTTTATGGTTCATATATTGCTATAACAGCAACCATGACATCAATGACAATTGCACCATATTTTGCAAAGTGGAATCTTGGTGATCTTGGCATTCAAACGATTATAATGGCAACCATGGCGATACCAATGCTTTTAATCCCTGTACTTGCTCCATATCTTGTCAAAAAATTTGGCAAACGAAAAATCTTTTTATATGGTATCGGCTCATCGATCATATTCAGCATTATTCAATATGTTGTTGGTTATGAACAATTTGGAATCTTTTTACTTCTGAACGCTTTAAAAAGTATAGGCTTATTATCACCGATGATACTATCTGGAATGTTTTCTGCTGACTGCGTAGAATATGGAGCATATAAACTTGGAGAAAGAAATGAGGGAGTTATATTCTCTATTCAAACATTTTCTACAAAACTTGGTAGCGCGATATCAGGAGCATTAGCATTATTTGTAATCTCCGCGTTTGGTTATGTTGGTACAGCTACTGTTCAAACGGAAAGTGCACTCAATGGTATATGGATTTCGTTATCATTAATTCCGATTGTAGGTCTTGTCATTTCGTTTATACTCTTTGGTTTATTCTATAAATTATCAGAAAGCGATGTCGCTCTGATGATTGATCAAATGAAAAACAAGAAAATCGTTGAATAATTGGTGAATATGATGACATTAAATATTGAAGAAATTGTAAAAAGTTTATCATTGGATGAAAAACTAAAACTTATCACAGGTAAGGATTTTTGGCACTTGCAAGATTTACCATCACATCAACTTAAGAGCATTATGGTAACCGATGGACCTCATGGCTTACGAAAGCAAGACGAAAATTCAGACCATT
>DITP01000083.1 GCA_002422135.1 Acholeplasmataceae bacterium UBA6181 | reverse complement strand
TGAGTGAATCAACGATTTCTGTATTAGGCCCGATGATTGCACCATGTTTAATGATGGTATGACCCATTAAGGTTGTGTTTGGATATATCCATACACCATCCTCTATAATGACGTTATGACCGATAGTGACTGTTTCGGGGTTGATAATGGAGACACCATTAAGCATATGCCCTTTATTGATGGAATCTCTTAAGTATTTTTCAGCAATACTAATACCATATAAATCATTTATACCCATCGTTACCATTGGGTTACGAACCATAAAGGTGTTAACTTTTTGTTCCTGATGCATTAATGCAACAATATCCGTTAAATAGAACTCACCTTTACGCTCATTTCTCTTTATTTTCTTAACATATTCAAATAATAGTTTATTGTTGACTATATAAACACTGGAATTAACTTCAGTAATCAGTTTTTGGGAATCACTGCAATCATTTTCTTCAACAATTCCAGTAATTTCGCCATACTCATCTCGAACGATACGTCCATATCCTTTTGGATATTCCATATTCATAGAAACGATTGTCAAATCATTCCCCATTTCATCATGTGCTCGTAGGATTTTGTTCATTAAAGGATATTCCATTAAAGGCATATCCCCTGGAAGAATAAAAGTGACTCCTTCTTTATCCTCAAGTACTGATGACGCAGCAAGTACAGCATGACCGGTACCAAGTTGTTCTGCTTGATAAGCATAGGTCACACGATCACCTAAAATTCCCTCAAGAACTTCTCTTTTGTGACCAACGATGACAACTGTTTCATCAATGGTGCTTTTTTCAATATTCTCAATGATGTACTCAATCATTGGTTTTTTCAATATTGGAAAAGCACATTTTGGTAGTTCTGTGCGCATGCGTGTGCCTTTGCCAGCTGCTAGAATTAATGCATATTTTTTCATAACATTTCACCTTCCTTTTGGATATGGGATACTAATTGATTTGCTAACTCTTCCATTTGTTTTGCATCCTTAGTACTGATTGTCACTCGTACTAAGGGCTCCGTGCCACTTGCTCTTACCAACAATAAAGAATTGAGTCCTAGTTTTTCCTTAGTTTCATTTATTTTTGAAATTACTGATTCTTTCTTAAGAATTTCCTTATTGATATTTTTAATATTGATAGTCTTTATCGGATATAGTTCTACAGAATCAATTAACTCTGGTAGCTTTTTATTGAGTTTGGAAAGGATATGGAGTAGATAGATTGCTACCAATAATCCATCTCCTGAATGGAGAAGATGGGACAAAATTAGATGACCAGAGGATTCCCCACCAATGGTATAACCATGCTGGAACATTTCATCAGCAACATATTTATCTCCAACATCAGTCAGTATGTACTTAATTTTTTGATCAGATAAAGCTTTCAAAATACCAGGGTTGCTCATTTTAGTTAGAACAACTGTATCATGATTGAGTTTATTTATTTTTTTCAGATAAGTTCCAATGATATAAATCAACATATCACCATCATAAGATTTACCTTGTTGATCGACAACTAGGATTCGATCACCATCACCATCGAAACTGAATCCAACATCTAAATTTTCATTTCGAACAAGTTCGATGATTGCATG
Source organism: Acholeplasmataceae bacterium UBA6181 (assembly GCA_002422135.1). Lineage (GTDB taxonomy): Bacteria > Bacillota_I > Bacilli_A > Acholeplasmatales > Acholeplasmataceae > UBA6181. Next base: position 4,804 of record DITP01000083.1, on the reverse strand, counting down.
GGGATGGGTTGAACCCGAATCTACATTGACGTTTTTTCCATCTGGTTGATTGTTGATTTGAATCGAAGAAAGATTGAGTTTATTGAATACTTCTCTTGAAATAAGATAAGTCGCCCCATTGGCACAATCAAAACCAATTTTTAATCTAGTTAATTTTAAATCAAATTGATCATAAATCTTCATGTACTCATTTTCAACATCATTTGTAAGGACAAATTGACCAAAAGACTGAATTAAAGGAACACCATGGTCAATAAATTTTTCAATCATCAACTCATCTTGATCAAGCATCTTAAATCCTCGATTGAATATTTTAATTCCATTGTCCATGTATGGATTATGTGATGCTGTAATCATGACTCCAGTCATATCATTCATTTTTGAGTAGTGAGCAATCATCGGTGTCGAAACAACACCTGCAAACAAAACATCATAACCAGATGACAAGATACCATTTGCAATGCTATATGCAAGCATCGGAGATGATTCTCTTGTGTCCATTCCAATTACAACTTTTTTAGATTTCAAAACGTTAGAGATGGCTTGACCAACTCGAAAAGCAAGTTCTGCATTTAGTTTTTCAAAGGCAACTCCACGGATGCCATCAGTACCAAAATATTTTCCCATGATTATGATTTACCCTTCAAATATTTCATTCAACTGTGACACTCTTCGCAAGATTTCTTGGTTTATCGATATCGTAACTGCGTTCAAGTGCAGCGTAATAAGCGATTAACTGTGTAGGGACCACCATTATTAACGGTGTTAAGAGTGTATGTACATTAGGAAGTATAATTTCATCATTCTTTTGTTGAACAGATTCAGTAACAATGCGCAACGTATTTGCTCCACGTGCTTGAACTTCCTTAAGGTTGCTTCTCGTGTTGCCACTAATGTATGGATCTGAGATTAATGCAATTACTGGAGTTCCCTCTTCGATGAGCGCAATGGTTCCATGTTTGAGTTCACCAGCAGCAAATCCTTCAGTTTGTATATAAGAAATTTCTTTAAGCTTGAGTGAAGCTTCAAGGCTAACAAAATAATCTAGACCTCTACCAATATAAAAACAATTTCGATGTGTTAGTTTTTCACGAACGAGTTCACGAATTTTTTGACCATCTAAAAAAGATTCAATGGCTGCTGCTGCTATACCCAATTCGTATTTAATATTGATAAGTTTATCAGAAAGTTCATAAGCCAAAATAGCTAAAACAGCAACTTGGGCAACATACGCTTTTGTAGATGCTACAGCTATTTCCGGTCCAGCGTAGAGTTGCAGAAAAAATTCAGCTTCTCTTGCAAGGGTTGAAGTAGGTACATTTGTCAAAGTGAGAGTATGATAATTTTGTTCAGTAATATTAACGAGACAAGCACGCAAATCAGCAGTTTCACCACTTTGTGTAACTAGAATGAAGAAAGGTTTTTTAGAGAGTAGTGGTTTTTGGTAAGCAAATTCTGATGCTATGTGAACTTCCACAGGTATTGAGGACATCTTTTCAAATAATTGTTTTCCGATTAGTCCAGCATGCATGGATGTTCCAGCTGCAAGAATGTACACTCGGTCAGAATCCTTTATAGATTTGATAATTTCAGAAGGAATTAAGGATTGTTCTTTATCAAAGTAATTTGTTACAATTCTGCGAAGAACTGCTGGTTGTTCATGAATTTCCTTAAGCATATAGTGGGCATATTCACCCTTCTCAGTATCAGCATTATCTATTTCGATTTTTTTTAAATGCAGCGGTAGCAATTCATGGTTTAAATTGAAAACTCGTACATCTTCACGTGTGGCGATGACAAAGGATTTATCATCTAGTGCATGATAATCATCACTGTAGCCAACCAAGGCCATCAGATCAGATGCGATGGTTATACCTTCAGGACCTTTACCTACAATTAAGGGACTCTTATATTTAGCTGCATAAATTTTCTCAGGGTCTTGTGAATCTAATACAAGCAATGCATACGATCCATGGAGTAATTTAAGTGTTGTTATGATTGCATTTTCCACATTTAAAGTCTGAGAAAATGTTTCAATGAGCTGTGCAATGACTTCTGTATCGGTTTCACTAATAAAAACAGATTGTGCTAAATACTGATCTTTCAACTGCTGATAATTTTCAATAACACCATTATGAACAATGATGAAACGGCGTGATTGAGAATAGTGAGGGTGTGAGTTTTCTTTATTAACTTTACCGTGAGTTGCCCATCTGGTATGACCGATACCAATATTCGAATATGAACTGTTTTTAGTTGATTCAACAAGTTTTGCGACACGACCTTCATCTTTATAAACATCGAAAATTTGATATCTATTATTAAAAAGGCTGATACCAGCAGAATCATATCCACGATATTCCAGTCTTGTTAACCCGTTTAATACTATTTTTTTCGCATCATTGTTGCCGATAAAACCTACAATACCACACATGAGTTGTCCTCCAGAAATGTTTATATATATTTTAACATAGTTCTTTCCAAATTGTCATTGCCATCTTGGTAAGTCTTTAAATTGATACACCAAATGAATGACAATTGCACTGTATATACAATAATGTAATATATAATCCATAAAGCACTGTTTCGAAAATGCATCTTCACACGTGAATCAGCAAAAATGAATCGATGAATAAAAATATAAAGCCTAACTCAACCACATAAATGCAGTAAATAGGCTTTATTCAATATTAAGATTAAGATCCATTCACTTTGTATGTCGTAATAATCTTGGAAATCATCTGTTTAACCTCATAATTGGTTTGATCCTCTAAAATTAGTTTGATATGTTCTAAATCTAGGTAAGACTCTTCAACATGCTTCTGTTTTTCGATGTATATCTTATCATTCCCAGTCTTCTCGTGGCTTTCATGATGGTGATTGACCATGAGTTCCTCATAAAGTTTTTCTCCTGGACGAAGTCCTACATATTCAATCTTAATATCAACATGAGGTTTATATCCAGCAAGACTAATCATTTTTTCAGCTAAATCTTTTATCTTGACTGGTTCCCCCATATCAAGAATAAAAATCTCACCACCATTCGCATAAACAGCGCATTGCAAAATCAATCCAACAGCTTCAGGAATTGTCATGAAATACCTGGTAATTTCAGGATTTGTTACTGTTACAGGACCGCCATCTGCTATTTGTTTCTTAAAGAGTGGGATGACGCTACCATTACTTCCCAATACATTACCAAATCTTACTGCTGCGAACTTAGTCGTTATACTATGATTATTCTGTTCTTCGATGATGAGTTCAGCGAATCTCTTGGTTGCACCCATGATATTAGTGCTTCGAATTGCTTTATCGCTACTCACTAAAACAAATTTCTTCACTTCATATTTTGTTGCCAATTTTGCTGCATTATGTGTTCCTAAAACATTTGTCCTGACAGACTCTACAGCGCTATCTTCCATCAGTGGAACATGTTTATAAGCTGCTGCATGAAATACAAGTGTTGGTCGATATGCTTTGTATATATCTTCAAGCCTTTTTTCATTATAGACACTGCCAATTAAGACTTTTAATTGAATTGGTTTTCCAAGCTTTTTGTATTTTCTTTCGATTTCCATCTGGATGTCGTAAGCATTATTTTCGTATATATCGAAAATGATGAGTTGCTTAGGATTAAAATCCATGATTTGTCTACACAGTTCACTACCAATAGATCCACCACCACCAGTAACCAGGACAACTTCACCTTCAATAAATTCCTTGATGCCAGTGCTGTCTAATTTAATTTCATCGCGGTTTAACAAATCCTCAATTTTGACATCGATAATCTTTGGTTTTTCTTTGTCATCCATATCTGTAAAGGACATTAATCTCTTCATCTTAATATTCTTAGCAGCGACAAGTTCAATCAAATGAGTTAAAAGTCTTTGAGGATAATTCGCAATAGCGATGATTACTTCTTCAACTTGAAATTCATCAATATATTTTTGGATTTCTTCTATGGGTCCAACAATCTTAATACCAATTAATCGATTTCCAATTTTTTTTGGATTATCATCTAGGAAAGCAACTGGCATATTGTTCAAGTCCTTATTTCGATAAACTTCCTTGACAACAAGTTCGCCTGCTGATCCAGCTCCTACGATTAACGTTCTCTTACCTAAAGCTTTATTCCAATCTAAGTTCGTCTTAAAGTAGGATATAATACGATTCAATATCCTTGGAATGGTGATTAAAGCAACTTCTGCAATCGTTATAAATAGATATGCTGACTTGTACATGAATTGAACATTTGTTATGGCTATAAAAATGACAATGACAACGTTAGATAAAATCGATACAATTGAAATTTTAATGACGTCCTCAAGACCGACATGATTGATGAGCATTTTGTATAAACCAGCAAAATAGAAAACAAGTAATTTAAAAATGATAACGATTGGTAGCGAATAAAGAATGGCTTCTATGTCATAGGGGATGTCAATAACGACAAACATGAAAAGCGCCATCATGTAGGTCAATGTGATTGCAATCATATCAAAAAACATATATTTGGAGACTTGAATAATTCGATTAATTTTTGTTTTTTTCATCTTATCTTCTTCTCCATCAAATTACTTAATTTCTCAATAATAGAATAACATATTCCAAAATATTATTGTTTTTAACGACTTAAATCCTTAAATATTTTTCATTTTGGCAATATTTTTCTTTGTTTATTGTTTTTTGTTTAGCTTAATGCATCTTGTATGGCAAGAAGAATGACTTTACTGGAATAAGTTGCCTCTGTCACTAGATCAACTTCAAGTGATTGTTCAAGCAACACATCCTCAATAATGACTTC
>DITP01000005.1:9300-13540 GCA_002422135.1 Acholeplasmataceae bacterium UBA6181 | reverse complement strand
TAAAAAAAGGATATTAGATATCCTCTTTTTTAGACGTTTTACATTTTTCATATTCGATTGCAATCTTTGATGCAATTAAAGCGTTATTATATACTAGTTCAAGATTTGCATCAAGACTTTGACCTTCGGTTAAATCTTTAATCTTAGCCAGCAAAAATGGTGTGGTCTCTTTTCCATAAATTCCTTTTTCTTTCGCTTCTTGAAGGGCTTTTTCAATCATTTTTTCGATATCTTTTCGATTCATTGAGTATTCTTCTGGTATTGGATTTGCAATCAATACGCCACCTTTTAAACCAATATTCCATTTTGCGTGCATCAGAGCGGCAATATCTTTTGCATCCTTCATCAGATAATCTAATTCTAAACCACTGTCTTTCGTATAAAACGCCGGTAGTTCTTTGGTTTGATATCCCAACACCTCGACACCTTTTGTTTCTAAATACTCAAGGGTTAATTTTAAATCTAAAATTGCTTTTGCACCAGCACAAATCACAGCAACATTAATCTCTGAAAGTTCTTCTAGATCTCTCGAAATATCAAAAGTTATTTGGCCTTCTCGATGGACCCCACCTATGCCACCGGTCGCAAATATTTTGATACCTGCCATATTCGCAGCTAACATCGTTCCAGAAACAGTCGTTGCACCATCTCTTTTTTGAGATAAAACGTAACCAAAGTCTCTTTTACTCACTTTAATCACATCTTTGGCTTTTCCTAAATATTCAATTTCGTCATCAGTTAAACCAATTTTAATAATGCCATGTATTATAGCAATCGTTGCGGGGATTGCTCCTTCATTTCGAATAATTGATTCTACTTTTTTCGCCATTTTAACATTTTCAGGATAAGGCATACCATGTGTAATGATAGTCGATTCAAGTGCAACCACAGGCTGATGATGATTCAAGGCTCTTTTTACGTCTGGGTGTATTTCAATATAATTCATCATACGTTTTCCTCCATCATTTTTAATAAGCGTTGTTTATTCATTTCTTTTGATACCGCATCTTCACTTTGAAGATTGATTGCAGCTGCTGCTAAACCAGCTTTTACTGGATCAAGATCATGCATTTTTGCATATATAACGCCTGCAAAAAAAGCATCACCTGCACCAGTTGTGTTTTTAATGATTGTATGAATTGGTTTCATTAACTCTTTTTTATCTTTAGTTTGATAAAACACGCCTTCGCTACCTAAAGTAATCATCACTTCTGAAACACCTTGCTGAATAAAATAGTGACCCAAATCGTCCAAAGTTTTACCCTCAGCAATTCGATAACCGGAAATTGCTTCTGCCTCGATTAAATTCATTTTTAAAAAATGGATATATTGGAGGTAGTGTTGAATACGCATCGCTTTTTGACTTGATATCGTATCGACAAAAACAGGAACTTTCGCGGTTCGAAAAATATAGTTTAGGGTTTCTTCAGACATATTGGTATCCACTACAATCAAATCTGCAGGCGAAATGAACACATCTCTTGATGCTAAAGCTTCTTTATTCATTTTTTCAATTTCATCCATTAAGGCGACGCTAACTAAATCTTCACCACTTTCATGAATCACTGAAATATATAATGGTGTTTCATTGACTTCAATATAATTAATACACATTCCCAAATCACGGGCATGCTCATAAATCTCTTGACCCCAAAGGTCTTTGCCTAATACTGTAATTAAAGTCGTATCCACACCACATCGAACTAAATTTTCAGCAATATTTCGACCCACGCCACCAAATGATCTTTTCATATAGCCTGGATTCGAATCATAGAGTTTCATTTTTTGATGTGGATATAAAAATAAATCAATCACTGCTCCACCGATAACCACTACTTTTTTCATAGGAATCACCTTCTTATCTCTATTTTAGCATGAAAAACCGCTATCCTTTTCTGGATAACGGTTTAATCTTAAAATTCTAATTCTTCCTCTTCGGTATATGTATTTCCCCGATCATAGTTAAATAATGATTCTCTTAGAATACCTGTACCTGCTGGAATGAGTCCACCAATGATGACATTTTCTTTAAGTCCATGGAGTTCATCCGTTTTACCTTTAATGGCAGCATCCGTCAAGATACGTGTTGTTTCCTGGAAGGATGCAGCTGATAAGAATGAATCACTGCGTAGAGATGCTCTTGTAATACCTAATAGAATTGGTCTACCTACTGCTGGACGTTTGAATTCACTAAATGCCTTCTTATTGGCACGTTTGAACTCAGAAACAGACACTTCAGTACCTGGAAGCAATTCGGTATCGCCTTCGGTAACAATCGAAATCCGACGTAACATTTGACGAATGATTAATTCAATATGTTTATCACTAATTTCTACACCTTGTGCACGATAAACTTTTTGAACTTCTTCTAGTATATACATTTCAGCGGCTTCAGCAGAAACAATGCGAAGTAATTCTTTAGGACTAATAGAACCCGGTGTAAGTCTTTGACCAGCTTTTACTGAAGACCCTTTTCTAACGAAAGCTTCAATATTTGGATCTACAGTGTATTTATATTCTTTATCTTGTGCATCAACAACGGTAATAATTGAAATACCACCGCGTTGGCGATCAATTGATTTAACTTTACCATCAACTTCACTGATGACCGCTTTACCTTTTGGATTACGGGCTTCGAAGAGTTCTTGAATACGTGGAAGACCTTGTGTAATATCGGATGCTGATGCAACCCCACCAGTATGGAATGTTCTCATGGTTAACTGAGTACCAGGTTCACCAATTGATTGAGCAGCTACAACACCAACGGCTTCACCGACTTCAACTCTCGTATTTGTTGCTAAGTTTCTACCATAGCACTTCGCACATACACCATTTTCTGAATTACATGTGAGATTACTACGAATTTCAACGCTCTTAATTTCAGCGTTAATGATTTGATGGCCAATTTCTTCAGTAATAAGTTCATTTCGATGCACTAAAACTGCTTTTGTTTTTGGATGTATGACATCTTTACTTGCATAACGACCAACGATACGATCATATAATGGAACGATTTCTTTGGTGTCATCCATAACAGAAGACATCACAACACCTTTTTCGGTACCACAATCTTCATCAACCACAATGACATCTTGGCTAACGTCAACTAAACGACGTGTTAAGTAACCAGATTCCGCAGTTTTTAACGCGGTATCTGTAGAACCTTTACGGGCACCATGGGTTGAAATAAAGAACTCTGATACGGTTAAGCCTTCTCTAAATGATGCTTGTACTGGAACTTCAATTGTTTCACCTTTAGGGTTGCTCATAAGTCCACGCATACCAGCAAGCTGTGCGAAGTTTGATGCATTACCACGGGCACCAGAATCTGACATCATATAAATATTATTATCTTTATCAAATTCTTCCATTAAGCCTTTTTGGATATCATCGCGCGCTTCACGCCATTGTTTAATAACCAATTCACGACGTTCACTATCGGTTAACATACCATCTTCATACCAAGATGTAATTTCTTCAATGTTTTGATTTGTTAATTCGATACGTTCAGCCTTTTTAGAATACACATTAATATCCGCAAACGATACGGTAATACCAGCGACTGTTGAATATTTGAACCCTAAATCTTTTAAGCGGTCAAGCATCTTTGATGTTTCGCTAATGTGCAATTGTTTAAAGACTTGTGCAATGATTTGTGATAAGAATTTCTTTTTGAAAGGTCCTGGAATTGGAATGTGTTTTAAAGCTTCTTTTGGATTTTGACCTTTCGCCATAAAATAGATATCCGGTGTTTGTTTTTCTAAGTTTTCAACAGTAGGTTCATTTAAGTAAGGGAATGTAGGTGGTAGGATGCGATTGAAAATGAGTTTACCTAATGTTGTGACTAAATATTTATTTTGTTGTGTTTCAGAGAAATTTTGATGAATTGATTTCGGTTCAACTAAAATCCGTGTGTGTAGTCCAATTTCACCTTGTTGATATGCCATGTAAGCCTCATCAAAATTGATAAAGAAATGGCCTTCATTACGATGCTTAATTTGATGTTCTTTTTGGCGTTCTTCTGAACGATAACCACCAAGTGTACGATGTACTGATTCTTCAATCGTTAAATAATAGTTTCCTAAAACCATATCTTGAGATGGTGTAACGACTGGCTTACCATCTTTAGGGTTAAGAATGTTATTTGAAGCAAGCATTAAGAGTCTAGCTTCAGCTTGTGCTTCATGAGAAAGTGGAACGTGGACAGCCATTTGGTCACCATCAAAATCCGCATTAAATG
>DITP01000005.1:0-9253 GCA_002422135.1 Acholeplasmataceae bacterium UBA6181 | reverse complement strand
CATCCATCTTTTCGTATTTACTATTTGCATTTTTCTTAGCATTAGCATCATTTCCAGAAAGCTTTTGTAACTCTCTTAAAACAAATGGTTTGAATAGAATAATGGCCATTTCTCTTGGTATACCACATTGATACATTTCTAAGTCAGGTCCAACAATGATGACTGAACGACCTGAATAATCAACACGTTTACCAAGTAAGTTTTGTCTAAAACGGCCTTGCTTACCACGTAACATATCAGATAATGATTTTAAGTGACGATTACGTTCAACAGCTGCTTTTTTGCCACGTTTTGCATTATCAAATAAAGCATCAACAGCTTCTTGAAGCATCCGTTTTTCATTTTTTGTAATCAAACGCGGTGCCATTTGTTCTTTTTGCTTCTTCAAACGGTTGTTACGGTTTAAAATACGACGATATAAATCATTTAAATCCGTAGTCGCAAATCTTCCACCATCTAATGCAACCATTGGACGAAGATCAGGTGGAATGACTGGAATTACATCCATAACCATCCACTCGGGTTTATTATCTGAATTGTTGAATGCTTCAACAACTTCTAAACGTTTAATAATTTTTTCACGCTTTTGTTTAGAACTTGTTTTTAATTTTTTACGTAAAGATTTAACTTCTTTATCTAAATCAAGTTCTTGAAGTAATTTTTTAACGGCTTCAGCACCGGTTAAAGCGGTAAAGCGGCTACCATATTCTTCAGTTAATGCACTATAGTCTTGTTCGGATAATATTTGTTTACGAGCAAGTGGTGCAGTTCCTGGATCTGTAACAATATAAGATGCATGATACACAACTTCTTCTAGTGCTTTCGCTTTAATGCCGAGTAAGATTGCAAGACGCGATGGTGAATTTTTCAAATACCATGTATGAACCACCGGAGCTTCAAGTTCGATATGTCCCATACGTTCTCTACGAACTTTAGATTCAGTAATTTCAATGCCACACTTTTGACAGATTTGGCCTTTATTACCGCTTTGTTTTTTCCCGCATGCGCATTGATAATCTCTTGTAGGTCCAAAGATTTGTTCACAGAATAATCCACCGATTTCAGGTTTGGATGTCCGATAGTTAATGGTTTCATGTGTCTTTACTTCACCATAAGACCATTGTCTAATTTCATCTGGTGATGCTAAACGAATCTTTAAATGACTATAAGTACGGCTACCATAGCCTTTACGAATGGGTTGAACATGACGATGAATACGCTCTTGAAGATCAATTTCAACGATTGGATCAATCACTTCTTCAACTTCAACATGCTCTTCTTCAACATGGACATGCTCTTTCAATGCATCAAAGCCATATAATTCTAAGATTTGATTGATTTCTTGGCGTAAGATAAGATCATCTTCAAACATGTGATAGAGTGTATGACGATCAAATTCAAGAAATTCTTTTAAATCTTGAATATTTGCATGCGTTAAGATTTCTACAGCTTCGTTACTTAAGTTTAAATTATCCAAACCTCTAGGCAATGCATAACGTCTTAAAATCGTTTTAATCTCTTCGTACGTATCCCCTAAAAGCATACTTAATTCTTTTAAATTAAATGTGTTAAAATCCTCAAGTTGATCAATCCCAGAGAGTTTAAGGGCTTTAAGGGCATCTTCTGATAGCTTTAATGATTCAACTTTAAGTGTTAATTTTTCTTTAGCCATCAACGGAATCCTCCTTTAAAGCGATTAGTCGTGTGATCCACTAATGATTTTTCAGCTTCATTCTCACCGGTTGTCGCATCAATCAACTCTACATATAATCCAAGCGCTTGAAGTTCGCGCGTTAAGACCCTGAATGATTCAGGGATACTTGCTTGTGGAATAGGTTTATCATGCGTAATTGACGCATAAACTTTATTTCTTCCTAACATATCATCTGATTTAACAGTTAACATTTCCTGTAAGGTATGAGCTGCACCATAAGCGTAAAGTGCCCATACTTCCATTTCCCCAAAACGTTGACCACCATTTTGAGCTTTACCACCCATGGGTTGTTGTGTTACTAAGGTATATGGTCCAACAGAACGTGCATGGAGTTTATCATCAACCATGTGGGAAAGTTTAATCATATACATGACACCGACTGAAATACGGTTTTCATATGGTTGACCAGTTCTACCATCATATAAAACGGTTTTACCATCTGGTTCAATACCAGCTTCAGCCATAATCGTCTTTAAATCTTGATCATCAACACCATCGAATACCGGAGTAGCAATCTTCACATTTAAATGCTTAGCTGCAATCCCTAAATGGATTTCAAGAATTTGTCCAATATTCATTCGTGATGGAACCCCAAGTGGATTTAACATGATGTCAACGGGTGTACCATCTGCCATATATGGCATATCTTCACGAGGTAAAATCTTAGATATAACGCCTTTATTACCATGGCGTCCTGCCATTTTATCCCCTTCAGAAATCTTACGCTTTTTCGCAACATACACACGAATAGATTCATTCACACCGCTTGGTAGTGCGTCACCATTTTTCTTTGAGAAATATTGAATTGATTGAACAACACCACCACCACCGTGTGGTACACGGAGTGATGAATCACGATATTCTCTTGATTTTTCACCAATGACAGCGTGAATTAATTTTTCTGATGGACTTGGTTCGAAAAAGCCTTTTGGTGTAATCTTACCAACTAAAATGTCGCCTTCTCTAACTTCAGAACCTGGAATAATAATTCCGCGTTCATCTAAATTCTTTAATGCATCAAGTCCCGCATTTGGAACTTCACGCGTAATTTCTTCACGACCAGAACCTGTTTTAAGTTCTCTTGTTTCAATTTCATATTCATCGATATGAATCGATGTGTAAACGTCATCACGAACAAGATCTTCGCTCATGATAATCGCATCTTCATAGTTGTATCCTTCCCAAGTCATGAATGCAACTGTGACATTACGTCCAAGTGCTAGTTCACCCTTGTCAGTTGAAGGACCATCGGCGATAACATCGCCTTTTTCAACATATTCACCTGCAAAAACGATTGGTTTTTGCAAAACACATGTATCTTGGTTTGATCTAAAGAAGCGAATAAGTTCATATGTCACTGAATCAGCCATTCCATAATCTGCTAATGTTTTTGCTTGTTCAAAAGTAAATGGCTTTTTAGGATCATAAATCACATGATCGCCCACAACAAGTTTTTGATCAGGCTCTGGAGTAATCACAATTTTTGCAGCATCTGAATATGTCACAAACCCAGTGGTTTGAGACACAATGACAGATCCTGAGTCTTTTGCAGCGCGATATTCAATACCAGTACCAACAATTGGTGATTCCGGTTTTAATAAAGGCACTGCTTGACGTTGCATGTTGGCACCCATGAGTGCACGAGAAGCATCATCATGTTCCAAGAATGGAATCGTTGAGGTTGCTACAGATACAATTTGCTTAGGTGAGACGTCCATGTAGGTGATTTCTTCAGGTTCAAACACTGAAGTTTCACCACGGAAACGTCCAATGACACGTTCTGATTTAATCGTACCGTCTTCAGCAAGATCAGTTGCTGCGGATGCGATAATTTCATCATATTCTTCATCTGCAGTTAAATATTGAAATTGTGAAGTGACAATATTTTTGCCTGAACTACGATCCACCATTAAATAAGGAGTTTGAATAAATCCATATTGGTCAACTTTACCGTAACTTGCAAGTGAACTGATTAAACCAATTGAAGGGCCTTCTGGTGTTTCAATTGGACAAATACGACCATAGTGGGAGTTATGAACGTCACGAACTTCAACGCCCGCACGGTCTCTTGCTAAACCACCAGTACCTAATGCTGAAACACGACGTTTTTGAGTGAGTTCTGCAAGAGGATTAATTTGATCCATGAACTGTGAAAGTTGTGAGGATCCAAAAAATGTTTTAATGGCACCAGCAAGTGGAGTCATATTAATAATATTTGAAGGTGCAGCATCAGCAAACGTTGTTGTAGACATCTTATCTTTGATGTTTTTTTCTGCACGTGCTAAACCAATTCTGAATTGGTTTTTCAAAAGTTCGCCAATTAGTCTTAAGCGACGGTTTCCTAAATGGTCAATATCATCGGTGCTTCCTAATCCGTCATAAAGATTTAAATAATAACTCATCGAAGCGATAACATCGGATAATGTGATATATTCTTTCGTTTCTCTTTGGTCATTACCAATAACTTTTACTTCATAGATACGACCAGTTTCCGGATCTTTTACAGTCACTTCTACCGCTTCAACAATAACGCCTTCGCGTTCTCTTTCTTTTTCATAAACATCGCGACCCAAGAAATATTTAATCACTTTTTCATCGAGTGATTGACGGTTTCTACGTAGAATCGCGAGCATATCTTCATTTACTTCCGTATTTTTGCTGATAATGACTTCACCAGTACGCAAGTTAATAATATTTTCCTTCGCATAAAGTGTATCGCCACCATCGGGAAGACTAATTGCGAGAATTTCATCTGGAGTTTCATTTTGAAGTGAATCTTCTTTTGAAATAACTTCAGTTCTTAGTGCATCGCGATGATCCTTAAGTAGTTTCACGGTGTCTTTTGTGATTTCAGTCTCAGCTGGAACTAAAATCTCTCCAGTTGTTGGATCAACAATATCATGTGCAGTATATGCGCCTAAGATGCGATTTAACACATCTAGCTTTTTATTAAATTTATAACGGCCAACCGCTGCTAAATCATAACGACGACGTTCAAAAAGACGCATCCGAATAAATTCACGGGCAGCATCAGCTGGCACTTTTTCACCTTGGCGAAGTTTGGAATAAAGATCAATAATTGCTTCATCAGAGTTTTTAGTATCATCTTTATCGAAAGTCGCGTCTAAATAGATTGACTTACCGAAAAGTTCATAAATATCTTTTTTCTTAGAAAGACCTAAAGCACGCATCATCGTTGTCATTGGAACTTTCTTTGAGCGGTCAAGCTTTGCGTACATGATATTTTTAGAACCAAGTTCATATTCTAGCCATGCACCACGCGTTGGAATGACTTGCGCCATATACTTCACTTGATTTAATTTCTTATCAAGTTCACTTGTAAAGTATGCGCCAGCCGATCGAATTATCTGAGAAACAACGACGCGTTCAGCACCGTTGATGACAAATGTTCCAGATGGTGTCATATATGGGATTTCACACATAAGTACAACATTTTCTCTGACTTCGCCAGTTACAGCATTTTCTAGCTTAACACGCGCTGAAAGTTGTTTTGCATAATTGACATCTCTTAGCTTTGATTGTTCGATATTATATTTTGGTTCAGCTAAAAAATGCTCTTCAAAATAGAGCTTCAAATCACCATTATGGCCTTCAATAGGTGATATGTCATCTAATAATTCCTTAATGCCTTGATCGATAAACCACTTAAAAGACTTGGTCTGTATTTCGATCAAGTCTGGCAAGTCAATGTCATAACGCATTCTGGAGTAATTCCGGCGCTCAGCTTTCTTACCGTATTTTACGGTTTGATATCCCATAATCCACACTCCTATCGTATTTGGAAAATCTTAAATCGTATCTCAATAAATGATAAAATCACATTATTATGCATTTAATAATATTAACACATCATTTGTAAATAGTCAATCATTATATGATGAAATAATCCAATAGCCCTTATCTCGTGCTAAAATTTCGACATGTGAAAACAAAGTTTTAAGTTTTTTAACCGTTGATATCGCTCCTTGTTTTTTTTGTATGACAACAATCAATTCCCCTTGAACATTTAGATGTTTTTGGGCTTGTTCATACAAACTAAAAACTGTAGTTTTACCAGCTCTTATGGGTGGATTAGTCATAATGACATCCGCTTTAAACTCGATACCATCAAATAAATGACTTACATAAAATTTCGTATTATTTACCTGATTAAGTTCCGCATTTCGCTTCGCTAAATCAAGTGCTCTTTCGTTTACATCCACCATGTGAATAGTTGCTTCAGGGCATGTTTTTGCAGCATATATTCCCATCGGTCCATAGCCACATCCCATATCGATAATTACTTTTTCATTTCCGTGGAATTTAATGGTTTCTATTAATAGCTTTGATCCAAAATCAATACCTTCTTTGGAAAAAACACCACGGTCTGTATAGAAACGAAAAGATGTACCTTTCATTTGTACATCGATTGTTTTAAGTTCGTGATTTAATGTCGGATCATTGATAAAATAATGACTCATCATGATACCCCCATTCAACAGCGAAAAAACCCGAGATGTTTTCTCAGGTTATTTTCCTTCGTAATTTAAGAATTATTTGATTTCAACAGTTGCACCAGCGTCTTGTAAAGATTGCTTTAATGCTTCTGCGTCTTCCTTCTTAATATTTTCTTTAATGACTGCATCTGGAGTTTCAGTTAATGCTTTAGCATCTGCTAAGCCAAGGCCAGTTGCTTCACGAACAACTTTGATGACTGCAATTTTGTTTGCACCAAATGTCTTAAGAATGACATTAAATTCTGTCTTTTCTTCTTCAACTGCTGCTGTTGCTGCTGCTGGAGCTGCTGAAACTGCTGTTGGATCAATTCCAAATTCTTCTTTTAAACCATCTACTAAATCTTTGATTTCAAGTAGTGTCATTTCTTTTAAAGCTTCAATAAAAGCTGCTTTTGTAAGTTTTGCCATTTTTATTATTCCTCCAATGAATTATTCTTCGTTACTAATCATGTTAAGTCCAATAGCGAGTTCGCGAATTGGCGTTAACATACCGACGGCTAACATTGTTAACAACGTCTCTCTTGATGGTAATGTTGCAAGTGCACTAATTGCTGCCACGTCTGCAAATTTACCCTCTACAATACCTGCCTGAATTTGTACGACCTTGTTGTCCTTTGCAAAATCATAAATGATCTTTGCAGGAGCCACAACATCATCAAAGCTAATCGCTAAAGCTTTACCACCAACTAATTGATCAGCAAATGCTTCATATCCAGCAGCGATTGATGCTCTTTTTGAGATGTTGTTCTTATAGACTGTGACTTCACAGCCTGCTTCTCTTAATTGGCCACGTAGTTTTGTAAATTGTTCTACAGTAAGGCCAGGATAATCGAAGGCAACAACAGTTGTAGCACGTCCAAGCTTTTCTGTGAGTTCACGTACAGCTTCTGCTTTACGTTCAATGATTGCTCTTTGCATGAAATGCCTCCTTTTAAAATAAAACTCTCTCATGCCACAAGACAAAAGAGAGAATCATACGTTCATGATTACACCTCGGTAGGAAATTAAGCTCATAAGCACCCACTGTCTTTGGCATCTTTAATTAGTGTTTGTTATTTAGCGTTCTTTAATGAGTCTTCATCGACTCTTACGCCAGGACCCATACTTGAAGACACGGTAATGTTCTTCATATATGTACCTTTTACTGTCGTTGGTTTGATACGAGCAAGTTGATCATAGAGTGTTTTAAGATTTTCTTTTAATTGACCTTCTGTAAACGATACACGTCCGATTGGGGCATGGATGTTTCCGACTTTGTCAACACGGTATTCAATCTTACCATTTTTAATTTCATGGACTGCTTTTTCAACATCCATCGTCACTGTACCTGTCTTGGGGTTTGGCATTAAGCCTTTGGGCCCTAAGATACGTCCAAGTTTACCGAGTTGTCCCATCATATCTGGGGTTGCCACCATCACATCAAAATCGAACCAGCCACCGCTGATCTTTTGAATGAGTTCTGCTGCACCGACATAATCAGCGCCAGCAGCTTCCGCTTCTTTTGCTTTTTCGCCTTGTGCAATGACAACAACTCTGGAAACTTTACCTGTACCGTGTGGTAAAACGAGTGCACCTCTTAAATTTTGTTCTGCTTTTCTTGGATCAAGGTTTAAACGGAACGCTGCTTCAACTGTTGCATCAAATTTCACGAATGAGGTTTTTTTGACTAAGCTTATTGCTTCGTCAACCGCATATTTCACCGTACGATCGATGAGTTTAGCTGCCTCAAGGTATTTTTTTCCTCTTTGCATATTCTTCCTCCTAAAATGTGGTCTAGCGGGATATCCTCCCACAATTTAGATAGCTAGTGATCTAAATTTAGTCTTTAATTAAGATACCCATATTGCGTGCTGTACCTTCGATGATATTCATTGCTGCTTCTACGGTGTACGCATTTAAGTCTGGCATCTTACGTTGTGCAATTTCTCTTACTTGATCACGAGTGATCGTTGCAACTTTATCTTTCTTGGAATTACCAGATCCAGATTTAATATTTGCTGCTTTTTTAAGTAAGTCACTTGCAGGTGGGGTTTTTGTAACAAAACTGAATGTCCGGTCATCATAAACTGAGATGATTACTGGAACAACGAAACCCATTTGATCTTTGGTTGCTTCATTAAATTGTGAACAGAACGCTGGGATATTAACCTGAGCTTGACCAAGTGCTGGACCGACTGGTGGAGCTGGATTAGCTTTTCCTCCTGCAATCTGTAATTTAACGACTTTAACAACTTTTTTTGCCATGAGACACAACCTCCTTCTTTACATAAGTATGTGGTATGAATTTCTTCTTCCACTATGGTGTGTTTTCACACGCGAGATTATTCTATCATTAAAGACCCCTAATGTCAACAAAAAACACAGGTTTAACGAATTTTTGCTCCAAAGGGCAATAATGCGAGTTGTGCCAGTTTAAACCATTGTTTTCCAAAGGGAATTCCAATGATTGTAACAAAGAAAAAGACCGCGATTCCAAGATATCCAAGCGCCATTTCCCAACCTACAAGAATCGCCCAAATGATATTTGCAATCGGATGTTTTTCAAAGTTAAGATCGACATCTTTTCCAAAGGGAAATAAGACAAGTCCTGCGAATTTAAAACATTGTTTTCCAAGTGGAATTCCGATAATCGTAATTGATAATAATATCCCTAAAATAAACCATAAAACTGAGGCTAGTAACCCACCTAAAATAAACCAGATAATATTGCCTAATAAACGCATAATATCACTCCTTTGATCTTATTATAACAAAAATACCCCATCAGGGTATCTTCTTTATTCGATGCCACACTCATCATGATCACAGGCTTGTGAATCATCTTGATCTTGTAAAATTTCAAGCGGATTTTCTTCTTTCCATATTTGCTCAAGCGCTTGAGTAAAATACTCTTTTTGTTGTGCTCCAGAAATACCATATTTACGATTTAACACAAAGAATGGGACACCTTGTACACCAATCTGTCTTGCTTCTTGAATTTGATTATACACTTCATCCGAGTAATCTTTAGATTCTAAAATTG
>DITP01000027.1:16731-17969 GCA_002422135.1 Acholeplasmataceae bacterium UBA6181 | reverse complement strand
ATTTCTTTTACATTAAACCAAAATTCAAAGCTTATGCCGTTAGACAAAGTGGGGTGTAATCATGTTTAAACTCGTTATAACCCATGAACTTAAAAATATGATGCGTGATAAAATGTATGCCTTCTTCTTAGTCTATCCCATTATCATTACAGTCGTTTCATATTTTCTCATCCCCTATTTAAATGATATAAGCCCTTTAGCTTCAGATATTACTTTTTTAGCCTTACTATTAATGAATAGTTTTATCTTTGGTGTCGTCACTTCATTTACACTCTTAGATGATCAAGATGATAACGTCTTACTTTCATTAAAGATTACACCAATCTCTGTAAGGCTCTATGTTTTATTAAAATTATTATTGAGCTATGTCTTTGGTATTATCTCAACATTACTCATCTTAATTTCGGTTAATTATTTTACCCAAGCTTCACTAATAGATATATTATTTATTTTAATCCTAGCGCCCATCCAAGGACCTATACTTGCCATGTTGATTGCATCTATATCACGAAATAAAGTCGAAGGTTTCGTCATCATGAAACTCTCTGGACTTATTCTCATGGCTCCAATCGCCGCATTATTTTTAACCGATTGGAAAGAATTACTCATCAGTATCTTCCCAGGATTTTGGACAGCAAGATTGTTATCGATGCAATTCATGCCTCTTGACTATTTCTTAAAGGAATCTTACATCTATTTCATCTTGGGTATCATCTTTAATCTGTTATTATTTATATTGTTTTATAAAATCTATATCAAAAAGAAAGAAATATGAGAAAGGAAATTTTATGAATACTTTAGCGATTGTTCTTATTGTGTATGGTGTGTTTATGCTACTTGGTCTGATGTTACAATTCCCATTTTTCTACCGGATGAAAAAAGCAGAAATATTGATTAAGTTACTCACTAAAACAGGTTATAACATTCTCATCTTTGTGTTAGGTGCTATAGCACTTATCATTGGAATCATCTTAATCACTTAAACATAAAGCCCGCGATTGCGGGCTTTATGTTTCGATAAGTTGTGGTTCATAATCAAATTCTCTGTGTAATCCCCATGGAATTTCTGGAATTGTATCATCATAAATTCTAACGGTCACATAATATTTTCTAGGTAGAATTGAACTCTCAAGATAAAATCCACCACCGGTAATCGTCAATGCTTGAAGCTCAACTTCATACCTGAATCCTTCAGGTAAATCTACTTCAAGCGCATAGGTTCCACCCATCGTTGTTTG
>DITP01000027.1:0-16666 GCA_002422135.1 Acholeplasmataceae bacterium UBA6181 | reverse complement strand
ATCTTAATTCTAACAAACACACGATTAATGACCGTATCGGTTTCATTAATCACAGTCAAATTGAACTTAATATTGTTAGTCACATCTTGAACTGAAACATAATAATCTGTGTAATGATTCGGATTTTCATCATAATCATGGGCATATACACGATACAATATAAAATTAAATCCTTCTTCATAAACGGTGAAATCGGCATATAGATTCGTCGATTGATAATCATAATGATTATTTTCAAAGTCTACGACTCTTCTTATTTTCGCATAATCTGGAATTTCAAATGTGGGTTGATATGCCGTTAAATTGGTGCGTTGAACTTGTCCAATAATCCAGTAAGTTTGATAATTATCATAGCTACCATAATAAATACCTGTCGTTGGTAAAACATTGATGATTCTACTTGATGGATACATCAAATAATTCACATAATTTAATTCATCAATTTCTGTTACATCAACGATGGTATCAAAACCCGCGAATACTGTTTCTGAAACAAACATGATGTTTTTTAATAAACTATCATCATTTTTCAACTTAATGATTGTCACTGATTCAAAATCAGTTTGCCAAGTTAATATTTCTCCTAAAACCGTGACTTCACGACTAAATGAAGCGGATATCGTATATGCACCAATTGGGATTTGTTGATTAAAATCAACTTCTGTTCCAATCCCATAAAGTGGTCTAATAAAATAGTCTAAATCTTCTGCTGCCATCATTTCACCGAGTGATGGTATAAAATCAACTGAAACGTCAATCATTTCTTCAGGACTAAAATAGATCCGATTTAATGCATATTCCAAACGAAGCGTAGGTGCATCGTTATATCGCATATAGAGTTCTGGAATTGGTCTTTCAATCTCGCCACCATTAAGATAGATAAAGTTTGCTTGACTCACTGGTTCTATTTCTTGTAATCGATGGACAAAATCAGTGGATGTCACACCATCTTCAGCTAAGATATGATAGGTAATGATATATTGATAACGACTCTGCAAAGTGTCATCAATTTCTATATCAATCGATTCGATGGTTGAATAAGGAGAAATGACTAAACCTTGTAAATATGATGGTAAATTCGATCCGATCAGTTGATTAAAGTTAATGTTAACCAAACTACTTAAATTCGTGAAATTCACAAATGATGTGAAAGGATCACTGGTATTATAATAAATACCATAAGGGATTTCATGGGTAATATTTGTGATGCCATCATCAATCGTATAGATATCATCTCTAAACGTCATTTCACGTATTTTAGCTTCATTCGAAGGTGCTTTTGTAAAATTGATGAGTGCAGTTTCACCCGTCATAAGTGTTAATTCTAAAAGATAATCGGAGGCTTTCATCATGTCACTAATGGTTAAGGTAGCCTCAAAATACCCTTCACCCCAAACACCGGTTAAGTTATTAAAATCATTCGTGTTAATGACAATTCCACCATACAACCTGTAAAGCGATGGATCGACTTCAGCTAAGCTGTTATTTAAATCATAGATTTTAATCAGTGGTAAAACATTATAGCCATTATAGCTATTTAATATGCGATAATTAAAAATCATCGAACCTAATTCATTTTCTTCTTTATAGTAAATATCTTTGGTTGCTGTAACATCTAAGAAGTTAGACATTGGTGATGGTAATGCATTGGTTCCATCAACATTGAGCACATCTAATCCTGTAAGATTTTGATCCGCGGTACGAATGATTCGAATTTGATAATCACGATAAGCCGTAGGATTTTCTGCCGAATAGTTTGGAGCATAAATGCGCACCATGCCATAATGTTCTTCTAATGTGTCGAGTGATTGACCATTCCCATCATACAGCACATCATAAACACCGTAACTTCTAGGAATTGTTATAAAATCTGTCACGGGTGTGCCATCAGCATCAAAACTAGAACCTTGTGAAATTTTATAGGCATCACTCGTCAGTTTCGCATTAAACTGTATGCTTGTTTGATTATAGACGGTTGTTGGTGTTGGATTGGTTTGAATATAAGTTACTTCATATTGTGTGGGTCCAACATATTCGTACCCTATATCATTATATGACGGTGGATATGGATCATAAGGTTCATATTCTCGATACATCCCGTACCCAGGAGCGACTGGGGAATTCGCTTGAATGACACGATAACCTGTACCGTTCCATTTTGTAGCATTCCCAGTACCGGTTCTATTATAAATTTTCGCATCAAATATAAAATTCATCGGATTATTTGCAGCAGTTGGAATGCGATCATAAAGATGTGGAACTCTTTGATTTCGGTTATTTGCATAATAAGTGGTTGCAGTTGGTGAAAATGTTGGATTATATATACCCGATGAATGATAATGTCCGATTGGTGAATAATTTTCACCATCTTTAATATAATCACCAACCCATTTATAAGTCCATACACCATTTTCATAAGTTTCAGGAATCATCGTTCCAAGATTTGTTCCTGCTTCAACAAAACTATATGTCGTTAAGGTCTGTGATGGAACATTGTTTATAATGGTCGCATTCGAAGGTAGATAATACGTAATCAATCTTCTTTCTTCACTAATTTCTGGGCTTCTTAAAACTAAACCATTCGAAACTGGATTTCCATTGATGTCGACTTGTTCGATTTCAAGATCATAAATGGTTACAGCCGTATCTAGATTAATTTGACGCATACCTTTCGTAAATTTATAAAGAACGCTATTTATATCTAAATCAGACCCCAACCACGATGTGTCTGGTTCAACATTTGCATATTGAGGATTTAAAGACGATAAATCAAAATGATCAGGGATTAGAATCCCTTCGCTAACTCCTAATGAAGATGAAATGGCATATAACCCAAACACTTGATGAGATTGATTAAATTCGATATTACTTAAAAGTACTGGATTGATATCATCTCTTTTTACATAGGTAAAAAAGTTCTTTAAATATTGTCTAGAACCATAATTATAAATCGGTAATGATCTTAAAACAAAGTTGCCAAAATACATACCATCGGGTGTGTCATCGTTTGTATATGTTTTGATTCTTTGGCCATAAAACCCTGTTTTTGGCCATGAACCCAATTGTTTTACATTGAATGGTGATGGTGATGCATCGAGTGATTTTAAGGTTCCAAGTTCTGAAATGATTGAAATTAAGACATCATTACCTATTACATCTTCGGCTAAATCTGGGTTCATCGTTGTTGACGGTGCTTGACCTAAGACATTCACGATGGTATCAAAATTGTAAAAATAACCAAAATTAATTTGATCAAGTGGAGTTGAATCTGTTGGAGATGCCGATAAAAATTCCCAAGTTGCTGTTCCTGTATGGAACTTGGCGACAAATCCACCAAAGCTTTCATATGTATTTTGAAGTGGTAATGCATAATAATTGACCTGATAATCTGATGCATAACCATCAATTTTTCTAATCTTCCCATAGTTTTGATTATTTCCGACATACACTTGATTTTGACTATAGTTACCAAAACTTTGGAAATCTAGGAATCCAAATATACCACCTGCGGTATAGTTTGCATGAATATCACCATAATTGATGGTGTTAATCACCGTAAGTGAACCATTAGCTATAATCCCAGCAGCTTTATTTTTAGAGTTAGATGCCACTGTATTTGCAATTTCACTTGCACCATTATGGGCATAGACATCCCCATAATTAATACTGAATACAATTTTACTAAAACGATTATTGTCTGAGGTTTGAATGGTATTTAGGTTTTGGTTTAAATCATTTCTAACGACTAATCCAGCACTCAATGATTGGCCTAAAGTTCCGGTTTGAATGGCTTCAATCTTACCGTAGTTTGCAGAATCTTTAATTTGTCCATAGCCTGAGGACAATAAATAGCTAAGTCCGGCAGATGCGACAATACCATCTGTTTTTGTGGTATTATTTTCATTTTTAATATGACCTAAGTTAATAGCTTGTGTGAGTAATCCACCATTTGAGAATGTAATACCACTCACATAAGAGGATCCATTAAATGACCCACTGACAGTTAAATCACCATCATTTAGGGCGTTATAGATGGAACCTGTATGCTCATTTAAACGATTCACACTTTGATAATTCATATTTAAATTCGTATAATATAAAGGATTGTCATGTACTTGATTGATACCTGAAAGATAGATATCAAGTGCAATCGTTGTTGCTGCCCCTTGAATCACAGATAAATCGCCACCATTAAATAAGTTGCTTGCGACATGCCCGTTTGATAAAACATCAAATAACCCATTTAGAGAAAGCGTGCCTGATGTCATCAACGTATTATGGTTGATGGTCACGGCGATTGGACCTTCGTTTCTTAAATGATCATAAGAGATGTGTTCACCCAATGCAATACCCGCAATCTTCGTACTGATACGATTCATATTTTGCATCGTTGTCAACGTTATGTTACCCGTTTGATATGCATGAATGAGCGTTGAATTGGATTGATTTTCTAAAATGAGTGTTCCAGCAACTTTACTTACAATCGCAGGATCAACGATGATATCTCCATTATTAAAGAAACCTTTGAAAAGCGCTTCAATGCCAGAACCTGCATAAATACCAGAAATTTCAATGTTCATCAATGCTAAATCACTCGATGAGAATGTGAAACCATCAGGATATAGTGTCCGTATACGGCCACTATTAGTTATGCTTAACATATCTGTTTCTTGATCTTGAATTTGACTATCAAATTCAAAATAACCATAACCATTCAGTTTCGCATTCATGGCTTGGTTGATATATAAATCAATATTTCCGTTATTGAATATATGAGAAATGTCAGTCATTTGACTGGTTTGTTTCCCAATAATACCGCCTAAAAATATATTTTTTTGATAACTATCTATTTTAGTTGATGCGATGTGACCACTATTCATACTACGGTTTAATGATCGAATATTTCCATGGCCAATCAGTCCACCGATATAAACAGTTGAATCATTAGGTGTGGTATAGCCAAAGGATAAAATTGACATGTTGTTAATCGATTCAAAAATTTCAATACCCGTTGTTTTTCCAATTAAGCCCGCAACAGCACTTTGATTACTCTTGACATCATAGATTTGTGTATCAACCGTTAAATTGCCATTCGTTGAAGATTGAGATATGCTTCCATTACCTTCTGCAACTAAACCACCAACATAAAGTTTTGTTGTTGGAAGAGTACTTTGAGGCACAAAAATATCACCAAGGATATGAACGTTAGAAATGGATCCTTCATTCATTTGTCCTGCAATCGAACCAACTAATACTTTCGTCATATTGGATGCATCATCAATATCCAGTGCATCAATGGTCAAATTCACAAAATTTAAATTTTCGACATGTCCAAATAACGATGGAAATAAAGCATAGGAAGTATAAACTCCAATGACTATACCCTTTTCAATCGATAAATTTAAGATTGTATGATAGTTTGGATTTCCTCCTTGACTACTAAAACGAGGATATAAAACTGAATCTATGGTTACAAGTCTACTCGATAATGTGCCATTAAATGCGACATCGGCGGCTTGATAATTATCACTTGCAAGTCCATTCATATCAATGTCATGGATGAGTTCATAATAAGCATTCCTAAAAAATCCTGAAAATTTAAGAAGAGTATTCATATAACTTAAATCTACGGCATTTTTAATCAATAACTTCCCATTTTCAACATCTAAACCTTGTAAAATCGGATAGGTATGATTTAAAGTGATTTGTTGATATTCATTCGGATTAGTGGTTAGACTATGATATGAATCACTAAAAAACCAATCATCAGAAAATAATGAATGATTTAAAAATTGAGTGGTTGATAGTGGTGTGATGTAATTGTTAGTTGCGTTCGTATCTTCATAAATGGTTGTATCATAATAAACATTTGCAATAACACCCGTATTTTGATAGAATCCAACATTGGTGGATTGGTAATCTAGAACAGCAATACCTCTGACATGAGGAGTTGCTAAATAAGCTTGATTCACAGTCCCATAATTAATTGAGACTAAACCAGATAAATGGAATTCACCTTCAACAGACATACCAGAGCTTACACCTCTTGTATCTCTGACATATACATTTTCAATGAGTCCTCGATTTTCACCCGCAATAAATGAAGCATGGTTCATAATACCCCATTCAATCGGTTGAATCATGATTGGATTGATTAAACCAAAATTTTTAATGACTCCGGTTGTTCCAATTTTAGAAAACATTGAATAAAAACGTAGTCCAAAATAATCATTATTATAAGAATCTTCACTCATAATGGTTTGATAGAAAAGATTGGTAATTTCATACCCTTGACCATCAAAAGTTCCATTGAAAGGTTCAATAAATCCAATCGGAACGAAACGGTTATCAATATTTTGTTGAACGATTTCATAATAGTCAATATGATTGCCTAAAACATAATCGAGTGCCATAAACGCTACACGATAATCCTCGCGTGACGCGCGCGATAAAAAATAGAGATCTTCAGCATTCTCAATCACATAGATCTTCGAATTATCAATTAATAAAGGATCGTGATAGATCACTGAAAAAGGCACATATGCGCTTTCGTAACTAACATCTAATTGTGGTATAAAACCAATGTCTTCGCCTTGCCATGAGGTAGATTCTTGATAATCATTCCCTCTTATGTCACTTAATCCTAAAAAATCAACGACAAAAAAACCGATGATTGCGACAAACATTATTAACATGATTTTTTTCGTCATTTTTAGGATAATCATTCACTCACATCCTTTAAGGATTCGTATAAAAGTTTAATGGGATTCCCCAAACTTGTGAATACCGATTGGCTTGGACAAGTTCAATGGTTAAATCAATATAGACATACACTGTTTCATTAAATACTTCATTAATTCTAACGGGATAAGGATCTCCACCATCAATAATATGTAATGTGGTTGAGGCATCTTTTCGAATCACTTGATCAAAATATAAATATTTGTCGCCACCATAGATATAGGTAAATTCAGGATGCATTTTTAAAAGTGAGAAAGGATAATACGTATTATCTTTTTTAGGATGATACAGGTTTTCAACAATATCAGGAATAGGATTGTCAATGGGTTGATCGATGTAGACTCTTCGCATTTCCCATTGGTCTTGAAATTTTAATCTTAAACGGCTTGCAACCACAGGGTTAATCACTAAATATATTTGTAAATCTTCAATATAATTTTCAGCAAGTGGATCAAATGCATTCACGATGATGATTTGTTTTTGTGCATCATAGTAAGGCGATTCACTGTCTAAAAGTAAATCTCCAAAATAAACAAAGATTTCAACATCAAATTCACCTGTTTCAATGATAATTCCATGTTGTTTATTCATTTCAAAGTAAGCGTATGTAACTCCAAATGTTAAACTCATCACAAGGATAAGAAGAATCATTGAAAAAATCATTCGTCTTTTAATATTTAGATTTATCATGGGAGAAACACTCCCTTTTCATTGATGGTATTAATCACTAATGTAAATGGAAATGATTGATTTAAATAATCTTCACCAACAGGAAGATTATCATAATCACCATAAAATACAATTTGAATTGTCATCGATTCATTTGCTTTCAAAACGATTGTTTCCAAATATTCAATCGTTGCTTGATTATAGTCGCGAATCGCTTGAAGTTGATCTTCTTTTGTTAATTCAGATTGAATGATTGCATGAATAATATCGTAATAATTATATTGCATTGGATCTTCAAGAGTCATATTCAAACCTTCAAATAAAATTAAATAAATTAAACCTTGAGTGGATTCGTTTTCAATGAGATCAATTTGATTCTTGATAGCAACGCTATTTTCAGATGTAACAAAATCTAATCGTAATACAGACGCCATATCATTAAATGATCCTGAAGTGTTTAATATTAAATCATCTTCATAGTCAATGAATGCCAATCCTGATAGATCATAATGGTCAATCACGATTTCGTGATTTGCTCTAAGTTCTAAATCAATTTCACCAGCTGTGAAAGATGCAAGTGATTTGGTTTCAAGATATGTAAACCAAGCATAGCTTATGCCAACGACAGATAGTACAATGATTAACATGGATAAGATGATTAGACTATACTTTCTCATCGTCTTGCCTCCTTTTTATAAATTAAAAAGCCAGTTGAACAATCCTTTTGGATCGTGCAACTGGCTACCCTTTTATGGGCCCTATAGCTTTGCGTCACTAGGTTTCCCTAGTTTTGCCTATATTTATTTGATTTAATTAATTATTCGTTTCTTTTTTTTATTTCTTCTTCAATTATCTTTTGTCGTTCAATTTCTTTTAAATATTCAATTTCTAATTGTGCTTTCTTATTAATCTCTTCTTTTTGAGAACTGGAAATCGTTTTAATTATATGTATGACTTCTGAGAAAAGTAACCCAAGAAGTAATATCGTAATTAAACCAAAGATGATAGTTTTACCTAAACTTGTTGTAATGACAGTCACAATAGGTCTTAACCATGTAATCTTTGAAACATAAACTCCTTGAAACTCTTCTTCAGTGACAAATCCTTGATCTGGACCGGAATTTGCATCACCTTTAGTCACAAATCCTTCTTCTTTAATATCAATCACACGGTGAATAACTAATATATTTATATCATCTGAGACAGGTTGTTGAAATACAATTATCTCACCGATTTTCACATCTTCATAATTCCCTTTTCGAATGATTGCTAAATCACCAATTGCTAAGGAATCTTCAAGATTACCTTCCATTGATCCTGTGGGTATTGCGGTTACCGCTTTCCCAAAAATATATAATGGCTCGTTACGCTTGACTGCAATAGTTCCAATCACCATGATAGAGAGTGCAATCATGAAGATAACAACTGATAATGTTGTAATGATCTTAGGTAAATGCTTTTTCAAGATGTTTCTCCTTATTAAGGATGTAAAGTCATATAAATATTTCGAATTTGGAATACTTGATTCATGAAAATATTACTATTAGTTAGAGGGAATCCTTCAGAGTCAATACCATAAACAGTGGGATCAAAATAGAAATCGAAATATATGATGGTTGCAGAATAATTAGTTCCACTGTTTAGTAGTGGTGCATTTGAAACTAACGAATAAACTGGCCAATATGAATTGAAAAGTCCATTCTCATAAATCACAGGTGGTAGATCTTTTATATCCTCAGACTCAATTCCGTCTATATCATAAGAAATTTTAGTAATTTCATGTGTAAATGCTGACTGAATTTTATTTTCAATTCGATCATATCCAATTGATACCAAATTCCCTACTTCTAAATCGATATATCCTGAAGTCGTTCCTACACTGAAAATTCTTAAAGCAAATGAGAATCGGTCACCTGGTGCTGCAAATCCATCGACAATATACATTGTGGTTGGATTTGGAATATACTCATAACATTGATCAGTTTTAGTAGGTGAACATAAATTTTCCATCAATCTAAGATCAGAACTACCAGAGTTAGTAGAATCTTTAAATATGTAAAATTCATATTCAGCTTCAACTCCTGAAATATTTTGAACCAAACTTGCATCATTGACATTGGTTAATGTAAACCATGCGAAGACTGAAACAGTGAAAACCAAAATGGAGAGCGTTAAATATGTCAATGAAACAAGAATCATTTTTTTGTGGTTTTGTCTTGATGGTTCATTCATTTGCTCTCACTCCTTCTTCTATGCTTTAATCTTATTTAAAGCTTTTTGCGTTCTCACTTTTGATTGTGCATCAATTTTAGCTTTTTCTTTTTTTAATTTTTCAGCATCTTTTTTCTTTTGATTTAAAAGTTCTTTTTTCGCTTTATCCAGCTCTTCTTTTTGTCTTAATTTCACTTGACGCTGCTTATCTTGGAAAAGTTTTTTTGCTTTTCTTCGTTCTTCATCAATTTTTTTCTTTTCTTTTGCTTTAACTTCTTCACGATAACGTTTGATTTCTTCAAGTATATTTTCATGTGATGAAGCCATTTCTTCTCTTAATGCATAAACTGTTTCAAGATGATGTCTTAAGAGTTCTTGATTTTGATCTAATTGTTGTCTTTCAAGTTTAATGAGTTCTTCGAGTCTAAGTTTTTCTTCATCATCTTTTAATTTGCGTGTTTTATTTCTTAAATATTCTTTGTTCATCTCTTCGAGTTCGCGCATGAGTTTTCTTTCAAATCTAATTTGATTATTATAATCAATTTCTTTTGTTTCACGAATGATTCGAGCGATGCGCACTTTTAATTTCATCGCTTCCACATCATCTTCATCAGTTTTCTTTTTAAACCCACTTCCAGTGAAAATGTCTTCTTCTGATAAATGATGGTCTAGTTCAAAGAATCCTTGAGTAAGTGCATCTGAGATGGCTATGGTTTCTTTGATTGTTTTCTTAAGTGCTGCTTCAAAATTTGGTTGTTCAACTAAATTTAGATCAAGCTTTTTTTGAAACAATTCTCGATTTTGCTCTAAATAGAATTGATTGATGAGCGATCCTTCCATTTCATGGGCTTCATTGGATGAAATGAGTTCATCTAATGTTTTCTTAATCACTTGAAAGGATTTTCTTCGATATTCTTTCGTATCTAAATATTGATAATGATCTTCTAAAATGGTTTGATTACCATAGATGTAACTGAAATTGGTTAATGCCATTTGATAAATATTTTTTGTGAAGTAGCGATCAAATGTTAAATTCTTTTCTTTAATCTCTAAATCAAAATCCATCGTATGATATTTATCTAAATAAATCCATAAGCTATAGCAATTTTTATAATCCACATTTTTAAGCAATATGGACGTTTTCATAATGGGTGGAATCACAGGTCTTGCATCTTTTAAACCAATCATGAATGGTGAGGTTCTTAATCCAGAGATTTGTTTTAAAAGATGATTAATTCTAGCTAAGAGCTTATAATTAGATTCTTTACTTTCAAAATCAGTTTTAACATCTTTAGTGACTACATTGATCTCAAGTTCTGCTTCTGTTCCGCGCATTTCAAATTTTGATTTTAAATTGAAATGCTTTGAATCAGTATCATCAACATTTCGTTTCACGAGATCATAACGTCTGAAAACAAATTCATAGAGACGATCAACCAATGTTTTAATAAATCTGTTTTCATAAATCGCGTATTCAATCTCTGCTTGAGTGGTTAAGATGGCTTTAGGTAGAACATCATCACCTCTCATCTCTTTAATGAGATGGGTATTTTGGGATAAGTGTCTGACTGAATCACTATTCGTTTTCTTCGCTTTTTCAATCGCTGTGACGTTTTGTTCATAACGAAGTCCTGATTTTGGATCTTTCGTGATTTTATCAAGTGATGGGAAGAACGATTCAATCGTTCCAATCCAATCTTCATGAAATGTTTTAATCTCTTCAATTTGTTTTTGATAGACTTCAACATCACCATTTAAGAACGCATCATAGAAATAATTCGGGAATTCTTCCTCACGCTCAATCTCATAGAACGCATCATTTAGTATTTGATGAAATTGTTTGAGATCAGACGTTTTTTTCATAGAACCCTCAAATTAGAACTGCTTCTTAATGGTATTTAAATATGTTTGACATTCTTGGAAATTATTTTTTCCAAACAAACGATCAAATAATTTACTTAAATCCTCGATTTCATCTTGTAAAAATGGTAAATTTAATGCTTCAAATTTTCTTAATATTTTTCTTGAAACCATGAAATCTAATGCTTCAAGTTCAGATCCGCCACATGCGACATAAACAGGAACAAAGTTTCTGATTTGACGCATAATACGATTACCGAACGTTACCTTTAAATTCTTCGTAATGAATTGGTCAAGTTTTTCTAAGTTGTCAAGTGTCCCTAATGAAATCGGATGTTCTTTCATTGCTAATCTAAATAAATCCTGCAAGTAATCATAACTCATGATGACGCCATCAGTTTGAGGCGCATCGATATATGCTGCTTTGGTATTGATTTCAATTGGTGTGGCACGGTCATAAACCTTATCGGTAATGGTAAATGTTGAGTCATCTTTATTGGCTGTTCCAACAAACCATACATTTTGAGGTAATAAAATTTTACCGTTGATTAAATGTTTCGGATCACCTGGTTGTGAATCGGGAGTTACATCGACCCACCATTGATCAAGGTCTGGCATTTCAAGGAGTGATAATAATTCTGCAAAATAGTATTCCACACGAGCTAAGTTCATTTCATCTAAGACGATAAAGTTCACATCATCACGATAAGTCGTTTCATAAATCGCTTTTAAGAAGTCAGTTTCATTAAACTTTTTCGTAAATTCGTTCAAGTAACCCACCATTTCAGCACGGTCTCGCCATGATGGCTGAACGGCAATAATTTGAGCATCGTGACCAAAAAATTTACCCATCGCGTATGGAAGTGATGTTTTCCCTGTTCCAGATATACCTTCTAAAATCATCGTTTTCGATGCTGCAAGTCCAGCAAAGAATGCAGAAATGATCTTGCGATCATAGAATAATCCAAGTCTTGATGCAGAGAAATTAATAAATCTCGTCACCATATCTTTCATGGAAATCATGTCTTCTTCTTTCATTCGAATTTGTGTGACAGTATTCGCATACTCTTCATCAACTTGAATGAGCTTAACAAATCTTGAAGGACCTCTTGGTTTTTCAAGTTCTTCCTCTAAAAGTTCTCTCTCTTTCTTAGATTGCTCTTCTGGAGTTAACCCTAGATTAGATACTTTTAGAGCAAGAATCTTATTCTTTTCTTCAATAAGTTCTATGGTTTTTTGGTTTAAGAATGAGATTTCTTCTAAGAGATCATCTTTCTCAATTTCTTTCTTAGCAAACTTTAAATATCTACTAATCCATTGGTATAATTTAAGTCCTAAAAATACAAAAAAGGTTAGATTGATGATGATAATTAAAAATGATAACATCCAATCTAAGAGATTAAAGGTAGAGCTTGAAAAGATGAAATTATTGATGTAAGCTACGATGTCATGAAATAACAAATTGGCGAAAGCTTCAAACAGCATTTTGAAGAATTCACCGATATTTGAAAAGAAGTCACGCATCAAGCCTAAGTAATATCGTGCAAACTCAACCATAATAACTCCTAAGTATAACTATTCCTTTTTGCCTTTTAATTCCTCTAATACTTGTTGTCTAATTTGTTCTTTTTCAAGTTCAGTTAAACGAGCTTGCTCAGAAACTTTTTCTTTTAATTCTTCTTCATATTTTTCACGATTTAGTGCCATGATGTTACGAACAAGTCCAATACCTTCATAAACAAATATCAATAGTACTGGTAATATAACAAATAACGCAAAACCCACAGGTGATTGTATATAGTCAATCGCATTTCCAATATTTGGGAGTGTACCCACATGAATTGCAAGTGCAAAATCAATCGATCTTGGTAAATCATTTGATGTCGCTTTATCACCTTTAGTGATCATTAAACGTTCTTCAGGGTTAACATCAACAATTCTATGGGTATTAAACTCTTGAATGCTTAAGTCATAGAATGTAATGACATCGCCTACTTTTAAGTTTTCTTTTTCTTCATCACTGAGCAATTTAACGAATACCAAATCACCTTGATTAAATGAATCTGGATTGGTTCCTTCCATGGAATCCGATTGAACTGCAAGGAAGCCTAAACCAAAAAGATTCGCAATATCATTTTCACGTTTAATTTGGATATTTGCGATTGAAAATGCTACTAAAACAATGATCAAAAGATAAAAGAATACATTCATAAAGAGTTTAAAAATATTCTTTTTTGGTGCATGTTTATTTTTTTTCATAGTGACTCCTAATGCTAGATTACCAATTATGTGTATGAGCAGGTGCACCTATTTTGGTGCACCTGCCATATCATTATATTGATAGAAAAATGATTATTCGAATGGGAATCCTTTAAATTCTAATCCAACAATAATTTCTCCACCGAGTAAACTATTGAATGCTTCTGCGTCATAACCCTCAAACCAAATGTTAATGACTAAATACCCACCATAAGTTGCATTATAATTCACTGTCTTACCAAGTGTTTCTGTAAAGTAATAAGTATCATTTGGATAAACAACTGGATCTCCATTTGTTGCATTTAAATTTAATACGATGAAAGGATTATCTGGATCTGATGTGATCGCAGTTTCTGTACCTACAACAGTGACACTATCAGTACCAAATGGAAGATTACCACCAGTCTTAACATAATAATAATTAAGACCACCGTCTGCACCTACTCCACCATTGCTTAAATCAACACCTGTTAAACCACCAAGAACTGTGTTGGTGCCTGAACTTGGATTTTCATAAACAACTGGTGTAAGTGGATCCACTGTTAGAGCAACGTCAACTGGTGATAATACTGAAATTCTCATAGCATCTGCTGGACTTAAAGATACATCTGTACCTGCAAGCACATCTTCACCTTTACTATCAGTAAAATCAACGTCCGCACGCCAAATTAAACCAGTACCACCTAAAGATGCAGCTGTCCAAGCAAGTTGTTGAACATTTTCCGATCTAAAGAATAAAATTAATTCTAAATGCCCAGAACCTGCAGTCACATTTGGTAAACTTGCTGTTCCTAATGACCGCATAATTTGGCCATCAGCTGATGTAATATGATTAAATGCAAATGTACCATACTTTTCTGTGATGTATTCTTGAATCATAGCCTCTGTCAAAGAGTTGTACCATGTTTCGCCATCGAGTGAGACTTCAATACCGGTTTCAGATACGATATTCGCACTAAAACTTTCAACTGTTGCCACATTGGTCAACGTAAACCACGCAAATGTTGTCGTTCCAAGTGCTGATATGGATAGGACAACTGTTAAAATCGAAATCATTAATTTTCTTGTAAGTCTTGTCATTTTTCTAATCTCCTTATTTCTAAATAATTTTTTTACTTTTATCTTCAATAACTCTTCGCTATTTGAATTCATTCATAAGCTTTTTTTAATGCTTTAAATTGAAGTTGAATTTTTATTCGATCGTCACCAATGGAATCGAATGTATTTGCATCCCAACCTTCAATCCAAATATTGATTAAAACTTTCCCTTGATAAATTTCTTCACCATTCGAAGCATATTTTCCTGTAGGTTGAAGCGATGCAATATGCGATGAGCCATCTAAGGCTTCATATGGATTTTTCGGGTTAATGACTGTTAATCTATAGGATATTTCTGGCAAGTCATCTGGAAATGGGAGTGATGTTCCTGCATTAATTAAGAAATATGCAGTAGCTCCATAATCCTTCCCAACACTCATTGATTCATCTTCAGTCGGATCAAAAACTAATCTCTTTAATGAACTTTCATCTCTTTCATCTAGAATATTAAGTTCATTAATAAGCTCTGTAAACCCTAATCTTACTGCATCACTTGCATAATATGTTCTAACTTCATCTTTCATCACCAAATCATCTTCATTAGGTCCATATTGGAAAGTATGTTTAGCTCTCCACTGAACTCCCCTTGAGACTACATATGTACCGTCAATGTTACTATCATATCTCGCATTTCTCGTTGTATTGTTAACGAGATAAATGTCTTTTTCAGGTGAGGTTGTTTGAAAGTAAAGTTCAATTGATAAATAGTGTTGATTAGGAATCGCAATGTCAACTTCTCTTCTACCACCAGTATAGAATGTAACTCCATCATGTGTTGTCACATCATATAGTGTTATGGATTCTGTCCATTTTAATAATTCTTGTGTTGGAATCGTTGATGCATAATTAATACCATCTAGGGATATTTGTAATTCTTCACCTGTGGATGCTGATAACGATAAACCGTCTAGATTGTTAATCGTTGCTAAGCTAATCCACGCATAAGTGACTGTTCCAAACACCATAACAAGTAATAATAGCGTTGTGACCGATAAGTAAATCTTCTTTAATGCTGTCATCGCTTATCCCTACTCTGCGTTAATGGAGAAGTTCATTTGTAAGCGAATCATACCACCTAAGATGTCATCGGTTGTGTCAGGATCTTCTCCTTCAAGCCACATCACGAATGTAATTTTTTTTACTTGATCCGGTTTAAATCCTTCAATCACTTTTCTCATCACAATCGTATCACTGATAAAATCTTCGGAATCTTGAAGTTCTATCGGATATAATGGGTATTCACCAAATTCATTTGGAATGTCAGCGAGTTGATAAATAGTTTGTACACCATCATCGATAATGAGAATTCTTACTGCAGATGCTAAATTTTTATAATTATCAGTAATTCTTATATGATATGTCACATCCACTGTTTCTTTACCTGCATTTTTTAAATAGAAGGTATAAGCGACGTAATCATAGTCAACATCTTGATAGTTTCCGTCAGTTTCAACGACTTCTTCAAGTTTTAACCAACTATATGTCATGTCTCTTGCATCTGGAACAGGATCTGACATCAATCTTGGCTTTGGATCATTAAAATCTTCTGTGTCTGATAAGATAATTCCTCTTTCATAGGCATCATAATCAATAGACATGACGAAGTTTCCTGCGTTGTAACCATAAAATGTAAGGAGACCAAATGCTAAGGATAGCATACCAGTGATGAGAAATCCGAATGTCCAAATTCTTCTTTTTAAGCGTCTGTGTTTGGTATAGAGTACATCAGATAATTTCATATGAAGTTCTCCTTTCTCAATGGTATTTAAAGGGACAAAAAAAGCCAGCATCATCTAAAATGACAACTGGCTACCCTTTTTAGGCCCTG
>DITP01000082.1 GCA_002422135.1 Acholeplasmataceae bacterium UBA6181 | reverse complement strand
GCAAACTCTTGACCCATGAATAATAATTTCTTACCTGGATGCGTCATCCAAAGCGTTAAAAGGAGTCGCCAATTCGCAAATTTTTGAAAATAATCACCTGGCATTTTATTAATTAAGCTACCCTTCATATGCACGACTTCGTCGTGAGAGAAAGGTAAGACAAATTGTTCGTTAAATGCGTAAACTAAGCCAAATGTGATTTTCCCATGATGGTATTTTCGATGAATGGGATCTTCTTTAAAATAGCGAAGAACGTCATTCATAAACCCCATATTCCATTTATAGTTAAATCCAATGCCGCCCATATCGACTGGATGAGTGACGTGTGGGAAGTCTGTAGAATCTTCAGCCATGAATAAAATACGATCATCTTTACCAAATAAATGATAGGAAATTTGTCGTAAGAAATTAATCGCATCCGTGTTCGTGCCTTTTTCACGATTGCCTAAATAATAGATCAGATTCGATACAGCATCGATTCTAAACCCATCGACATGAAAATAGTCAACCCAAAAATTAAGGGCAGATAACATGAAACTTCGGGTAATACCTTTTGAAAAATCAAGGTTATCCGTACCCCATGTGACATTTTCTCTTCGGTCACGATCATTAAACTCATAAAGTGGTGTGCCATCGAAAAAAGATAAACCATGGGCATCTTTGCAGATATGTCCTAAAACCCAATCTTGAATGACACCAATACCTTCTTGGTGCATCCGTTCAATAAAATACATAAAGTCTTTTGGAACACCATAACGAGATGTCGCAGCGAAAAAACCTGTGCCTTGATATCCCCATGAATCATCTAGGGGATGCTCATAGACAGGCATGAGTTCAACGTGGGTAAATCCTTGTTCTTTAATATAGATAACGAGTTCATCAACGACTTCATTATAAGGTTTAAAGCCTCCAAATTTACGACGCCATGAGCCTAAATGAACTTCATAAATCAAAAGTGGTTGTTCATAACTCTTTTTCTTTGTATAAAACCAATCTTGATCTTTCCATGGATATCCAACAATATCATAAACTTTTGAAGCGGTTCCTGGTCTTAATTCCGCATAATAGCCATAGGGGTCTGCTTTATATAAAATCCGACCCGAATGGGTATGGATTTCATATTTATAGGTTGACCATTCATAATTTCCTGGAATTTCAATACGATAAATTCCAGCATGATGAATTTTGGTTAGCACATGTTTCCAGCCTTCAAATTGATTGAATTCTGCAATCAATCTAACTTCTTTGGCATTGGGCGCATATACTGTGAATTCTGTAGCATAAACTTCACCGTGTTCTCTTAATAAATGCGCACCAAAAAACTCATAACTATTACTTGAACGGCCAAGCAAAAATTCATTGACATCATGATCACTAATGGGTCGCATAATTTACTCCTTTTATTTTTTGATATAAACGATATATATTCCAGGATGATCCACATAGATATGTTGTTCTTCATTCAATACTTTTTGAGATGGAAATAACAACTTTCCTTCGTGAAGCGAAAAACGTTCAATTGATGCATAAGGTTTAATATAATGAATTAACTTGTATTTTTTTGCTTCAATCGTGTAAATCAAGGTATTATGTTCTTTACGAATGGAAACATTATCTAAATATTTGGTTTGACGATATGCGGCATATCGTTTACGAATGGATAATAATTTTCTTAATTTTTTCACACCTTCAACATGAATATTCCAATGAATTTGATTAATCTCATCCGGACTATTATAAGAGTTTTCAACACCTTTTTTTGAACGGTAAAACTCTTGTCCTGCATGATAGAAAGGCACTCCTTGACTGATTGCAATCAAGTGGTTCACGAAATCTTGAGCAATCCGAAATTCGGTTTTCTCAAACCCACAGCTCAATAACATCTTATCATAGAAAGTTAAGTTATCATGACATTCGACGTAGTTTATCGTTTGATTGGGTGATAAAAACATACTGGGTGATCCAATCAGGCCATCCATCGCTTTTTGAGCTAACGTTAAATTACCCATCGCGTAACCACAACCAGGACCATGTAGTTCACCTTTAAAAGTATTCCGATAAGTATCGTTAAAATGTGCATAACCCATAAATGCTTGATGATTTTGCATATTTGATCTTTGTCTTGGTGGAACTTCGGTGATCATATTCCATCCTTCACCATAGAGCATGATATAAGGATTAATTTTTTTAAGCTCTTTTTCGATTTCAAGCATTGTCTCAACGTCTAGTAGTCCCATTAAATCAAATCTAAACCCATCGATTTGATACATTTTTGCAAAATACATCAAGCTATCGACAATGAGTTTTCTGACCATGAAGTTTCTTGTCTCTACATCATTTCCACAATAAGAAGCATCGGTCATTTTGTTTTTAGCATCATGACGATAAAAATAACCCGGAACTAAATCATCATAAGGATAATTTAAATATTCATAGACGTGATTATAAACGACATCCATGTTGATACCTAAGCCCATATCATGGGCTTCATTGATGACTTTTTTAAAGCTATTAATCCGTTCATAAGGATCATCAGGATTCATACTATAGAAACCATCAATGGCGAAATATTGTTCTGGATTATATCCCCAATTATATTTGAGTTCTTTATTTTGGTCATCGACACCACCAAAATCAAAAACTGGGAGTAATTGTAGATGAGTCATTCCTAACTTTTTAATATACGTTAAGACATTAGATTTTAACTTTTTACTATATTCAATGAGGCCTAAAAAAGTTCCCTTTGATTCAACATCTAAGTTGATCGTTAAATCTCTCACATGACCTTCATAAATGACTGCATCCACATAATTTTTTAACGTAATCGTTGTGGGATTTATTTTTTCTGTATCATTAAAATCGATAACCACGCTATGACCTGTGGTTGTAGCTTTCGTGTAAGGATCTTTCACTTCTTTATATGTATCCACTAAACGAACCTTATAAGCATATGTTTTATTCTTTTGATCGCCTAAAACTTTAAGTTCCCAAATGGGTTCAAAATAATTCATGATGTATTCATCGTCACCTAATACTAAAATAACTTCAGAAGCGACAGGAGAAAATACTCTAAACATGGTATGATCCGGATGATAAATCGCTCCAAGTTCACCTTCATAACGATATTTTTGTTCAAATGATTTCTTTAATGTGACGACTCCAATCTCTAATGGGAAAGGACAATCATTGATCCAAATCTTATCATTCTTTTGAAAATCAATCAGCTTATCTAAGGCAAAAAACTGGTTAAAACCTTCGTTTTTTACCCAGTTCACATGGTTGTCTTGAATTGAAATTTGATAAATATAATCATAACTTTCAACACGAATTAATTGAAAATCATCGATGAATGCTCTCATTTAATATGCTCCTTTGTCGTATCAATGATGATTGGTTGATCACTTAATTGAATCTTACCATTTTTTACGACAACGGTCGATTCATCCATAAAGTTTGTATAATTCCCATCAATCAAAGGCACATTGACTTCCTCTTGATTTTCTAGATTGAAAATACCTACCATAAATTGATTTTGATACGTATAAGAGAGTACTGCAACATCCACATAATGATGCATATGATAATTACCATCCACAAATAGTGGCTGTTTTTTTAGTTTTGCTAATCGTTCAATGGTTTTCTCAACGGATTGTTTAGGATTCCAAGGAACTAAGTCATCTTCAAATAAATCTGGACGATGACTCACCTCATGTTCCATCCCTGCATAAATCATTGCAGGTCCTTTAATAAAGAAGTTTAGGGTGAGCATCTGCATGAAATGTTCGTGATCCCTTACAACGCTTCTTAAACGAACTTGATCATGATTTTCAAAGCTACGCAGTTTGATATAATTTTTAGGATAAACGACTTCTTGTCTAAAAATCTCTTCTAACCATCTGGATAACTTATGTGGATCTTTTAAATAGTCACCCATATAATCAAAAATATCATAATCATAACACATATCGAATGCTTCATACATTTGGGAATCACTTGAACAGTCATATCCCATATCTCGAATGTATTTTATAAATGAGAAATGAACAGATTCCGTTAACCATATGAGATGAGGATTTACTTTTTCCACAGCTTTTCTCGCTTCAATCCAAAAGTCAATCGGTAATAATGGGGCAACATCACATCTAAACCCATCCACCATTTTTGCCCAGTAAATTAAAACATTTGTTAAGTAATCCCATACTTCTTGTTTTCTAAAATCAAGATCGGTAATATCGCTCCAATCACCGACACGATTCGCAAATTCGCCATTCGAATTTTTGTAAAACCAATCGGGATGATCTTTTACCAAGACAGAATCTCTTGATGTATGGTTAAAGACGATATCAATCATCACTTTCATGCCTCTTTGATGTGCTTCATCAATTAAGGCTTGAAAATCTTCTAATGTTCCTAAATCTTCATGGATGGCATAGTAATCAACAATCGAATATGGACTACCTTTTGATCCTTTTCTCGCGACTTCTCCGATGGGATGAATGGGAAGTAAATACAAGACATCAACACCCATTTTTTTTATCCTGTCTAAATCTTTGATGACACCTTTAAAATCTTGGGTTTTACTATGTTGTCTTGGAAAGACCTGATAGAATGTGTAAGAACGAATACCTAGATCAGTTTGTTTCGCCATAAATATCCCTCACTTTTAAAACTCTATTTTTCTTAATTTCCAAATATCTTCATTATATTGACTAATCGTACGATCAGAGGTGAAGTATCCTGAGTTTGCAATATTCATTAAACTCATTCTTAACCAATGATACCGATCTTTATAAGCTTCATTTGCTTTTTCATGCGCTTCTAAGTAGCTTGCAAAGTCTTTCATCACTAAAAAATAATCGCTATTTAATAAATTATTGAGCACATAATCAAAATGTTGAGGATTAGGATGTAGATCACGAACAAATTGGAACACTCTTTGAAGTCTAACATCACGATCATAAATTTCTCGCGGCATATAGCCATTTTTTTGATGAAGTTCGGTCACTTCTTGTGAAGTAAGTCCAAAGATAAACGCATTTTCCTTACCAGCGTATTCGACGATTTCAACATTCGCACCATCGAGTGTCCCAATCGTAATTGCTCCATTCATCATGAATTTCATATTGCCTGTCCCGCTCGCCTCTTTCGTAGCAGTAGATATTTGTTCAGATAAATCAGCAGCTGGCATTAAATATTCTGCATAACTGACGTTATAGTTTTTCACAAAGACAACTTTAAGTTTGTCATTCGTGTCTTGATCAGCATTCACAATTTCAGCCACACGGTTAATTAATTCGATCACTTGTTTCGCCATAAAATATGATGGTGCTGCTTTCGCACCAAAAATAAAGCTGTGTGGGACATAATTTTCTTTAAATGCTGTATCAGACTTTAAGCGTTGATACATATAAATGATATGTAAGATATTCATAAGTTGTCTCTTATATTCATGTAGACGCTTGATCTGAATATCAAAAATGCTGTTGACATCTAGTTTTATACCTTGTTCTTTATAAATCTTATCAGCAAGTGCTTGTTTTTTAGCTAATTTCATTTGATCAATTTGATCTAGAACCTTTTGATCCTCCATAAAATTTTCTAATGCTTTTAAGCCATTCAAATCTTTACGCCAATCCGTTCCAATCTTTTCATCAAGTAAACTTGTGAGTTCATGGTTCGTATGAATGAGCCAACGGCGATGGGTAATCCCATTGGTTTTATTATTAAATTTATCAGGATATAACTTATAGAAGTTTTTCATTTCAATGTTCTTTAAAATCTCTGTATGAAGCGCTGCAACGCCATTCACACTAAATGATCCATATATACAAATATGGGCCATTCTCACATGGTTTGCTCCAATGAGTTGCATCAAATAGATTTGTTCATCATTGAATTGACCATTTTGTTTGAGTTCAATGATAAATCTACGATTCATTTCATAAATGATTTCATAAATACGTGGTAATAGGTTTCTAAATATTTGCTTATTCCACTTTTCTAAAGCCTCTGCTAATATGGTGTGATTCGTAAATGCACAAGAGCGTGTCGTAATATCCCAAGCTTCATCGTATCCTAAATGTTCTTCGTCCATCAAAATACGCATCATTTCAGGAATAACTAATGTTGGATGTGTATCATTGATTTGAAAAACATAGTATTCAGGGAGTGTTCTGACATGTCTTCCTTGATCTTTATGTTCCCGAATAATCGATTTAATGCCTGCAGCACTAAAGACATAAGATTGCATGAGGCGCAATGTTTTTCCATCTTCGGTGGAATCGTCTGGATACAATACATCGGAAATATTTCTCGAATAATCAAGGTAAAAATCCGACTTCATTTGTTGACGTTCAGATACTTCTGTTTTCCAAAGTCTAAGTCCAGTTACAACACCATTTTGGTCCCCAACAATTTTCACATCGTAAGGAATCGCTTTAATCCATTGAGGATTGATGAGTCTTGTATGTTCAACATAACCAAAAAGCGGAATATCAATCGCTAAATCTTCACGTTTTTCTTCCCATATAAAAGGTTGGTCTAACCAAGGATCTGGGCATTCCACCTGTTTATGATCTTTAATATCTTGAATAAAAAACCCATGTTGATATCGCAAACTATTTCCATAGAGTGGTAGATTTGTTGATGCTGCAGAATCTAAGAAACATGCAGCAAGTCTTCCTAAACCACCATTACCTAAACCTGCATCAACTTCAGCTTCTTCCACTTCATTTAAGTCGATATCTAAATCATGAAATGCTGCCTTAACAACGTCATAATGACCACTATTTTGTAAGTTATTGGTAATGAGACGGCCCATGAGAAATTCCATCGAAAAGTAAATGGCTTTTTTCATGTGATGTTCACGAATAAATTTTTCTGTTTTTATGAAATCTGCCTTTAATGATTGGTCTAAAAGTTTCGCTAAAATCGTATATCGTTGATACACAGTAGAATCTTTTAATTCCACATGGAATTCTTCTTTAAGTCCTTGAATAAATGAGTTTTTAAATACTTCTTTATCTTGAAATGATTGTGTCATGTGTTTGCTCCTTATAATAATGTACATTATTATTTTATCATAGAACTACCAATCTAAGTTTCATCGATGATGATAAAAAAATGAAACCGCTTTTATAATGACAACCATTGAGATTAAATGTTCATACGAACGTTATAAAATCCGATAATTTCACATGAATTTGCTGATTTAGTGTTTAAAATAACAAAAAAGCACACATGTGGTGTTCTTTGAATTCAAGCATCAATCTCTTGAATGTTACCGTTTACATCTCATCAGAATGCAATTGAAATAGTCCTCTAGAAATACCAAAAATAATCATGAAAAATGGTGTCGTATAAAACATGGAATTCCCAAACATGGATGAGACAAAATAACCAAAAACAATCATGAATAATCCAATAATTAGCGATGAGTTCTTTTTCTTTTGTTTTAAAAAATCAAAGAAATGAAAAAACATAGAAAATCCATAGAAAATTAAAGCTGGAATACCGATGCTAGCTCCAATTTGAATGAGTTCATTATGAGGACGATCTTGGAGAATACCTTCTTCTAAATATGCTTGTTCAAGATTTTCTATTCCATAACCTACGATTGGCTCATCCATAATAAATTCAATGCCGTTCGTCCATAAACTCCATCTTCCTGAACCAGCAGCACCTGCTTCATCATTGTTTTCGATAATATCCGTCACACCTTCCGATAAATGGGCCGTCTCTAGTGATAAAAAGTTCGTTTCAAAATTCATGATGAGTGTGATGATAATAAACAAAACAGAAATACTGATTGAATGAATTAACATACTTTTATTCATATATAATGTCATAATCATTAGAAATAACAATCCAAAAGAAACGGCAATGTAAGGTCCAAAAGAACCATTGATGATAAGTGAGACGACTAACAAAGTATATAGCATATAATAAATCACTTTGCCTAAATTAATCCGAGATTTACGGATGGCTAGATATGCAGCAGATAGAATGACAATTACTAAATAATAGCCCATATGATTGGGATTATAAAACACAGTACTTCGGTCATGAAAAGTTAAGATAATATTTAAATTTTGATGATTGATGATGAGTAATAACCCCAAAACAGAACCTACGCCAACTAAAATTTTAAGATATTTCTCAATCGATTTTTTTCTAACCACTAGATATCCTAATCCAAAGAACCCGCCATATGCCAGATAACTAAACCATCCATCTTTACGATAATCACTACCAAAAAATGACTGTGATAAATCACTCGAAAAAAATGATGAAAATAAACTCCACAATAAGAATAAAAATAGTAAAATCTCGACTAAATGACTTAAAACATAGGACTTCAACGGTATGTTGTTTAACTTCCTATTTATCAAACTTTTTATAATCAATAAAACAACTATAATCATTCCCAAATAACCAATTTGTTGCATCAACATAAACCAAATGATTGTTAATTTAGAACTGTTAAACATAAATGAAAATGCCGAACTTCGATCATAAAACAAGCTCAAAAACATCAACAAAATCGGGATGACACTCCAAATTATGATAAAAAACACTGCAAGTTTACTTAATCTTTCCTCAGTGAAAAAATCAAATAATTGACGCGATGTCTTGATGGTCTTAAGCTCTTGAATTAATTGTTTAAATTGCTGTTTTTGTTCTTTAAGCCAAT
Organism: Acholeplasmataceae bacterium UBA6181; assembly: GCA_002422135.1. GTDB lineage: Bacteria > Bacillota_I > Bacilli_A > Acholeplasmatales > Acholeplasmataceae > UBA6181. The sequence continues at coordinate 9,957 of DITP01000082.1, read as the reverse complement.
GCATCATTTATCCTCTTATGTTTGAAAAAATAACTTTATATTCTAAACATGATCCACTCATGATGCCTTCTTTAATAGCCGGATCTTCATTCATATATTCAATTGCTTCTTCTTCATTTTCACATCTAAAAATAACAAGTACAAAGCCTTGATGATTTTCAATTAACGTTTTCCCAACATGAATAATATTACCTAATTTAAAATCCTTTTTTATCTAAGGAAATGTTTTTCAATCATCATTTCATCTTCTTTTGTCCACTGATTCATGTTCCATAAACGTTCAATTAGTTCGAGTTTATATACATAAGTCTTCATTCAAACATCTCCTTGTAATCCCATTATATCACGAGCACATACCTTATTTTTTGACAATAAAAAAAGACCAAGAAATAAATTCTTAGTCTCTGATTTAATAATTAACCTTTGGTTGCTCCAGCCATAATACCTTCGATTAAATAACGTTGGAAAACCATATAAAGTGTCGCAATCGGTATACCTACGAAGAGTGCCCCAGCAGCAAATGCAGAATAATGTTGATAATTCAAATCGTTAATAAATTTGAACAACCCCACGGCAAGTGTCCATTGGCTGGTCACATCATAATTAGCAGGTGCTCCTTCCGGATAGAACTGTAAGAGATATCCTGGTAACATATAATCCATCCATGGTCCCATAAACATCGATACCGCAACGAAAGTTAAAATCGGAATCGCAAGTGGTAAAATAATACGAATGAAAATCTGAAGTTTATTTGCACCATCAATCATCGCAGATTCATCTAAATCTTTCGGAATCTGGGTTAAGAAACCTTTAATAAGCCATAAGTTTCCTGGAATAGATCCACCAATATAGAGGATTGATAATGCCGTTGGCTTACCAAGAAGACCAAACTTCCAGAATAAGACATACATTGCGATAAGCCCCATAAATGATGGGAAAGCTTGTAAAACTAAAATTGTCAATAATCCAGCTTTTTTACCTTTAAATTGGAATCTTGCAAATACATAGGCAGCACCCGTAATAAGAATAGTTCCAACAAACATATTAATTAAGGCAATCTTTAAGGTATTCCAATACCACTTAAGATAATTTGTTTCATTAAACAAGTATTTAAAAGCTTCAAAAGATGGGTTATCTGGCCATAATTGGTTTGGAATATTACTTCTTAAGTTTGCAAATGCCATACCAAAAATGTAGATTACTGGTACGATGACAATCACAGCAACTAACGTAATTTCACCGTAAATTAAAGCTCTACCAATAAAGTTTTTAAAACTAAACACATTTCTCAGTGCCTGTTTGGATACATTTCGGCGTTTTTCTTTACGCATATAATGAATAAATCCATAGACCGGAATTAATCCAATCATTCCTACAGCAATTCCTTCATATCCTTTTTTTCTTGCATAATCAACCACAGTTCCTTGATGAATTAACCATAATAAAATAATGGAAAATGAAAGGAGTAATGTTTGAAGTAAATTGTTATTAAGTGAAATATAGAATAAGACTGAAATTGGAATAATAACAATGTATCCTAATAAAACAATCAATGCATCAAATAATATACGCTTACTCACAACTTCAAAACTAAACAAGTTCTTCACTTCTGCATCTGTCACACCTGGTGCATGATCTAACTTATTAAAATATAATAGTCCATAGATTGGAATAAATGCTATGAGTTTTGCTTTAGTACCTTCAATTCCTTTTTTCTTAGCCACATCATAAGTAATCCCTTGATTTACGACAAGCGCTAAGACAATCATATATGAAATTAAAATCCATTGGAATGTTGTCATGGCTTAGTCCTCCTGGAATGCTCGAGTTCTTGATAAGTTCCAAGCTGTGAGTGATCCCACAAACAAGAAAATCAGAACTGAGAAGACGGATGCCATGTTGAAGATCGAATAATCAACCGTCAACTTATACATCCACGAAATTAAGATATCTGTATCTCCAGCAAACCCCCTGCCGGCATTTCCGGCATTCGGTCCACCACCTGTAATAAAGTAGATGACCCCGAAGTTATTAAAGTTACCTGAAAAAGTCATAATTAAAATTGGTGCTGTCGAATACAAAACTAATGGCATCGTAATTTTGGTAATCTTTTGCATACCAGTTGCACCATCAATATCCGCAGCTTCATATAGCGTTGCATCAATCGCTGTCATAATTCCGGTCATAAGTGCCATAAAGTATGGGAAACCTAACCAAATATTAACGACAACCAATGTTGCTCGAACAAATGTTGAGTTAAATGAATTGCTAAACCATTGAATGTTATCTGCCCCTAAATAGAACAATCGATCAATGCCTGAAAGTGATGAGAAATCAACACCAAGCATCCCGAGATTATTCAAGATCGTATAAACACCAATATCTTGCAAGAATGTATTAATAAAGCCATTTTCATTGAAAATAACTGAGAATACCATTTGTGATAATAATGCTGGAATCGCCCAAGGTAAAATGAGAATCGTGCGCCACATTTTTCTAAAAACGACACGTTCACTATTTAAGATAAGTGCTTGGATAAATCCACCAAAAAACACGGTAAACGTTGATAATACCGCCCATATAACGGTCCACAACAAGACACGCCAGAAAGCTTGCCCAAAGGAAGCCCCCAAGCCAGATGTAAAGTTAAAGAGCGCGAAGAAATTCTTAAATCCAACCCAATCAAAGGTATTCATCATGGATTCATTCCCAGAAATACTGGTGAAGGCAATGACGAAACCAAATGCAATTGGCATAATGGATATGAATGCTAAAACAAAGATTGCGGGTGATAAAACAATATATTCAAAACCTGATTCATAAACATCTTTGAAATATTCTTTATCATTCACAACTTCTTGATTTAAGCGTTTCTTTTCACTAACCTTGTAGGCATCACGAATACTCCAAAATCCAAAGATAAAGAAGAATAGTGATAAGATAACACCAATTAAACCTTCCAAAAGTAACATCGTAGAAACATGTCCTTGAATAGGAATAGGTTCTAATATAGTGACTTTACCAATTAAATTAAAGGCAGAACTTTGTGTACCAATCATCGCATCATTTAATGCCGTATGACCTGTAAAATTGACTTTATGCGCAACACCAAGTGTTCCAACTGCCCAATATCCACGAACAAACAATCCTGCATTATCATAGAAAAAATTATTGTAATCTGATCTGAATTGATCTTTAAGTTCTGGATTTAAATCGAGATAAACCTTTAACATTAAACGGGTATAATCATTATTATTGTATTCGTTCCATGCATATGAATATGTGTAAAACATCGCTTGTCTAAAATTGACAAAAAATGGTGTTTCTCTAAATTGTAATCGCACTGAATTATACATCAATCCAGCTTCATAATATTCAAATATCTGATTATCTTTTACATAAATAGGACCATGAACTGTTACTTTTGTTGGGGATGTAATCGATTCAATTTCCTCAGTTAAAATGTTAATATTGACATTAAATCCTGCATCAGAAGCACGAACATAAAAGTTAGAACCACTCTGATAGATCTCACCATTTTTATTAAATGATGTTAATCCAACGTTTGAAGTTAATACATTATTTTCATTTAAAACGCCTGAGAGCGGTGTTGTTTCAATATATTCTTTTTTATTACTTCCATCTTCTAGTGTGACATTTCTTTCAACATAATACAAACCTTGGCTGTCTTTAAATAAATTTTGTTTCCGATTGATGTGTATAATATTTGACTCATCAAAATCATCTTGTAATATTACTTGATTTGATAATAGATTCTTATATGTAATTGGATTATTATCTCTTAGATCTTGTGCTAAGAATGTTACGAGTGAGGTTTCAGTCAGTTGATCTGCTCCACCAATCGCAAGCAAATAATCTTCAAATGGTTGATAACCCCCGTTACTTAAAGAATTTTCAAAATATTCAGGTAAGAAGCCTTCTTGAACCCAATTATCGCCGAAGTTTTTACCAGGTAACTTATCATAAGCATCTTTTTCAACAAAATAACTACCTGTTAGTAATTCTATTAAAATAAACCCAACGAAAAAAATAAAAAAGAATAAGGCTTTTAAATATTGCCTATTGAAAAGTTGACCTAGACCCCAAACTAAGCCAGACAAAATTGCTTTTAAAACGCTCATAAACTTCATGTTGCCCTCCATTAAAAACTACAAACGAGGGCGGCATTGTTTTTTACAAGCCGCCTTCATCTTTAGTTTGAGTTTAAATTAGAAATCGATTAACTAGCTAAACCAGCTAGAGTACGATAAGATTTTTCTGCGTCTGCAACAGCAGTAGCAACAGCCTTACCATTATTCCAAACATCAATAATCATCGTTTCACCTGGTCCCCAATAATAAGTAACTTGAGGAATAACAGGCATTGGAACTGAAGTTTCTAATTGTTGTGACATCGCTAATAATTTCGCATTATCACTAACGCCTTCGATGTTTGCAAGTAAATCAGCTTTAAGTGCTGGTAACTTCTTCTTGAATTGATATTGAAGTTCCATTGCGATGTCTGAATTTAAGAATTCAACAAATTTAATGGCATCTTCTTTATTTTCAGAATACTTATATACTGCAGCAATAATCGCACCAGCGAATGTTTGTGTAGGTTGACCATTAATTGATGGCATTGGAGCAACGGCATAGTTTACACCTGCTTTATCATATGCTTCCATGTTCCATGGACCAGCAATGATATAAGGAATCTTACCTTGTTCAAAGTTAGTTCCACCTGTTACTGAGTTATGGTTACCAGTACCAGTAGTTAATGGCTTAAGTTCTGTAATCATCCAAGTTAATGCGCTAGATGCATTGACATATCCTACAGCTGATGGATCATTTAATTCTGGTCCAAATGGATAGAATCCAAATGCAGAATAAATGTGTTGGTTAAAGTAACTGTCTGCCCAATGGCTTGATGTAGCTAGTCCATATAAACCAGCTTCAGCATTTGTACGCCCTGAACCGTCTGCGGCAGCTTGAGCATTCCATAAAGCAACTTCAGCTAATAAAGCTTCATACGTTGCAGGAACTGAATCTACTAAATCAGTGTTGTAATATAAACCAACAGATTCAACACTCATTGGAACACCATAAACTCTTTCAACAGCATTTGGAGATGCTGGATCAAATGATTTTGCAACTTCGTCATAAGTCAACGTTGCAATACTCATACCAAGTTCATGTGCGCGTCCATTTAATAATGTTTGAGTCGCTACTGGAAGCGGATATACTAAATCTTCTAAAACCGCTTGAGCCATATGGTCATGTGGGAATTGGAAGACGTCAGCACCATTACCAGAAGGACCGAAAGTCTTTAATAGTTCACGTGAATCCACGGAACCCATATGTTGATGTTCAACAACGATATTTGGATATAATTTATTAAATTCAGCGATGACCGCTTGCATGTATTCGCCATTTTCATCATCGATCCAAACACGGATTCTTGATTTTTGAACGAATGTGTCACCGAAATCAATAAGTTCACCTTCATTTTTAGGTCCACATGCAACAAGTGCAAATGCAGCTAGTAAGACAACTAGAACTGTTAATAATTTTTTCATGATAGGACCTCCTTATTTCTTAACGACGCGGAAGATGAATGTCTCTTGAGTGACATTACCCCACTTGTCGCTAACTTGTAACATAATCGTGTAGTCGCCTTCTTCTGCAGTATTTAATACTGAGAAATCACCTTTAGGTACGAATACGAATGACGTTAGGTCACCATCACGATCATCAGTTGCTCTAAATCTTGGGAATGAGTTTTGATTAAATGGAACTCCCCATGCAACTTCGATAATTCTTTCAGCAGCAGTTTTGCCTACGATACCTGTTGGAGAAATAAATTGAATTTCTGGAGCTTCAGTATCCATTGCAAGAATAATTGCTGCCTTAACATTTAATGTAGCTTTACGTTCTGGAGCTGCATATTGTGTATCTGGAGCATCAATATCTTTCCAAGCTTCAACTTCGTCTTCTAACACGATTGAATCAACATTATTTGGAATGACTAATGGACGGTTAGTTGCAACGAATTCATCATTGTCCCATGAACCTCTAGTCCATTTGTATTCAAATGTTGTCCAAGCATCTTTAACTTCAACATCAAATGTGACTGTATAAACAAGACTCGTTCCAACTTGAGTAGCAGTGAATGCTTCAAGACCAGGAGTCCAACCATTACCTGTAACATTACCAGCAATACTTAATAGAGCACCTGCAGGTGTATTCGCTGGAACAGTAACGTTAAGTGTTACGGCTACTTGTTTCGCAACATCTAATGCTTCTTCTGGTTGATTTAAATTAAAGAATAATTCATACTCTTTTGTGTTATCCATTTCATCTTCTAAAATGACAACAAATTGATTTAACGTTGTATTAGATGATGCAAAGTCAACTCTTTCAATTGCAAGTGGAGTCGTTGTACCAACTTGAACCACTGTGAACCAACTTTCAATGATTGCTCTTGCTGCATCTTTATCTGTTGCTGTTGGATATGGAGAAGCAACTGGAGCACTTGTCTTCACAATAATTGTTTGTGGATCAACTGCATAAGTACCACTCATCGCTTCAGCATCAAATGCCATTAATTTAAATGAGAATGCTTCTTCAGCAAATGCTGCGTAATCGTTATAGAATACGTTATCACCTGCAGTGTAAGCATCGCCTTTACCAACAACATATGCAATACCTACATCACCAGCAACTGCTGCACCTGAATCATCAAGTTTAACGTCACCAGTTTTCTTAGTAGCATCATCGCCAGCATAGACTAGTAAACCAGCACCTGGAGCATCAGCAGATAACATCAATGCTTTAACATCGACACCAGCAGCTGTTTTACCAGCGTTTGACATTGGATATGGATCGCCCCAACCTGGTGCGATATCAACCCAGCCCCATGCATGGACGCCGAGTTTTTCTTCATATGATCCAGTTGAATCAAAATAAACAACAAGCATGTTTAATTTGTCTGGTTGTGCAATAAAGTGTGCAGGATTATTATCATTAGTTGCCGCACCTTCAAAGACATAAACGTGTGTTGTTTGGCCTTCGATAATTGCACTTGGATCAATTTTTACGTCACCAGTAAGTTTTGCATCCCAATTTGGTCCTGCACCACCTGGCCATATTACAGCAATAAATCCAACTTCTGTTCCTACTGGAATATCATTGTATTCCCAGTATGCACCAAAATCATCGAGTCCATCATAAACTTTACCTGCAGCGGGTCCGCCCCAAGCCCATGAACCGAGTTCTGTATAGTTTTCATCCCAAGCTTTGAAATGAATAACTAAGTTACCTGTACCTTCTCCTTCTGCAAACGCACGAACTCCGAAGAGACCGAATGCTGCAACAAGAAGAAGAACTAATAATACTTTCTTCATTGTTTTCCTCCTTAAATAGTTAAAGATGTTATCATCTTGACAAATTCATCTTATCATAGATAAATAAAAAATGTAAACGCTTTAGATTTGTAACAGTATGCAACCGTTTTCTTTTTGAAATCGCTATCATTAAAATAAGAAAATCCAAGTCAACATGGTATATTGAAAATGAGGAGGTACGTTATGAAAAAAATAGTCACATGGGTACTCTTGTTTCTTGTCACACTTGGATTTGGTGTAACAACTTACGCAAGTACACCCCCTACAAATTTAGTAATTCACTATTATCGATATGACGACAATTACACAAACTTTAACTTTTGGTTATGGCCAAACGCCCCTAAAGATGGTGGTGGCGTTCAATTCGATTTTTCAATTGAAAACAAAGATGAACACGGAGTGTTTTATGAAGTAAATCTTACAGAAAACTTTGCAAGTTATCCTGGAACCACACGGGTAGGCATCATCATCAAACAAGGTGGTTGGGAAGGATATCGTGAAGTTGGAGGAGATCGCTTCATTGACTTAACAGATATCGAAGTCATCGATGGAAAAGCTCATGCATATTTTGTTGAAGGTGATCTAAGAATTGGTACTTCTGCTGCTGATTTAGATAATCACATTCCAGACTATCGAGCAAAAATACTTCGAAGTTACTTCGATGTAAATGGAAAAATTATAACTGTTGTTTCTGAAATTCCAGAAGCATTTCAAATCTTTGAAAGTGGCATTGAAATCTACAATGGTATTCCTGAAACCAGAAGTTTCTCCGTTGAAGTCGATAGTCTTGACATTCAAAAAACTTATAAAGTCGTCGCTACTTATCCAGATAATCGCGTCTTAGAGAAAGTCGTTTCATTAGAAAAACTTTATGATACCCCAATGTTTGAACAAGCATATACTTATGAAGGAACACTTGGAGTATCCTTTGAAAACAATCAAACAGTCTTCAGATTATGGGCACCATTAAGTGAAAAAGTCACATTAAACCTTTATGAACAAGGACATCCAGATTATAACGCTTTAGGTGAACCAAATAAAGAAGATACGCCTTATGAAACCCATAAATTAACAGCCATTGAAAATGGTGCTTGGGAAATCAAAATTGATGGAAATCTCCATGGCAAATATTACACATTTAGTGTGACAAATGACGGTACCACCCATGAAGTTACCGATCCTTATGCTTATTCTACAGGTGCTAACGGATTACGTGGAATGATCGTTGATTTCAATCTTGTTAACCCAGAAAATTGGGCGTATGATGATCGTCCAAATACCATTGATCACTTAACAGATTACATCGTATACGAACTCCATGTGAGAGATTTAACAACCCATAGTTCATGGAATGGTAACGAATCTTATCGTGGTCGGTTTATGGGACTTACTGAAAAAGGCACGACATTCTCAAAAAGTGGTGTTACAGTCACAACCGGTCTCGATCATATCGTTGAATTAGGTGTTAATGCTGTACAACTTCTTCCAATCTTTGACTTTGGTTATGTTGATGAAGTTGAAGCTTATCAAAACCCAAATTATACAAAAATATTCAACTGGGGCTATATGCCATATCAATTTAATACACTTGAAGGATCATATGCGACTAACCCATTTGATGGAACAATAAGAATCAATGAATTTAAACAAGTGATTCAAGCATTCCATAATGAAGATATTCGTGTCATTATGGACGTTGTCTATAACCATACGGGCGAATCACAAACATCAAATTTCCATAAAATTGTTCCAGGTTATTACCATCGTTTAACCAATGATGGTGGATTCTCAAATGGATCTGGTACGGGTAATGAAACCGCATCAGAAAGATCCATGATGCAAAAATTCATGGTAGATTCTGTCTTGTTCTTAGCCCAAGAATATAATCTATCTGGATTTAGATTTGACCTGATGGCACTTCACGATGTTGAAACGATGAATTTAATTAAAGAAAAACTCAATGAAATCGATCCAACCATCGTTGTTTATGGAGAACCATGGATGGGTGGTACTTCACCGATTAGTTCTTCCATTTCTGCAAACCAACAAAACCTGGATGATTTAGTTCATGTCGGTGCTTTTAATGATCATACAAGAGATGCGGTCAAAGGCTCTGTGTGGACAGCAAGTGAAGGTGGATTTGTTCAAGGAAAAGTGAATACTGGGATTATTCAAAAAGTTAAATATGGGATTGTTGGTGGTATTTCATATCCAGGTATCACAGAGGTTACAACCTTTGCAAAAACTCCCGATCAAACCATTAACTACGTCAGTGCTCATGATAACAATACCTTATATGATAAATTAAAGTTAACAGGTGTTTCTAACTCATACATCAAAGAAATGCAAGTTCAAGCTAACGCGATTATTTTAACAGCTCAAGGTGTTCCATTTATTCATGCTGGTGCTGAAATGATGCGTTCTAAGCCATTAGCTTCGGGCGGATTTGATCATAACTCCTATGAATCTCCAGATGATGTCAATCAGCTCAGATGGGATCGTAAAGCAGATTATGTAAGTGTTTTTGAATACTATAAAGCTTTAATTCAAATTCG
>DITP01000016.1 GCA_002422135.1 Acholeplasmataceae bacterium UBA6181 | reverse complement strand
CCTGAGTTTGATAGATGATAAAACGAAGAAGACCACTTCACAGCCTTGTAAAGACGTAGAAATGGTCTTTTTTTATATTTTGAATGTAGCGTATTTTAATTCATCGTTTATTTTTGTTTAATTGTACATTTGTATATAAATTTTTGTTAATTGTTTTGTCAAATAAGGAACATAATTGGTTTAGTAATTCACTGCCTGTATAAGTGGACTTAAATAATGCTTCATTAAGTGAAACAACATTCAAGTTTCTAAGTGTATGAATAATTTCGTGAACCGTATATTTAGACTCAAGTTTCTTTTCTAATAACCGGTAGACTAATAAAGCAGTAAAACAAATTGTAAAATGACTGATGATCCTTGTGTCTTTCCGATGATAAACAGGACGTGCTTTGAAATTAGACTTTAAGATTCTAAAGGATTCTTCGATCTCCCAACGACGCGCACTGGCTTTCAAGATGTCACCAACCTCATCATCTTCAAGTGAAGTGACTAAAGCATAATAGCCATCATATTTCATTTCGGTTTCGATCTTAGCTAAATCTAAATCATAGGTGACTTCACCCTTTTGTTCAATCAATCGCTTGGGGCTTGTCTGAGAAACCTGATCAACGCGATTAGACCGAATGATATCGGTTGCTCTTTGGATTTGCTTTAACCTTAACTCGCTTTGATATAACGCATATTTCTTTTGATAGGTGACGATCAACCGTTGTTTAAAGCTCGTCTTTTTCTTGAGCTGACCATTTTTCGTCATTTCTACTAAACCCACATCGATTGGATTGTCAATCCACATCACTTTGTAATAGGTGTCTTGATCATCATCGGTCAGGGTTGAAATGCTTTTAAGCTTACCCGTTGATAAACTTTGCCAGTTATCGTCAGTTAAGATCAAATCTTGATCACCTTTTTTTAATTTCTTTAAAGACTGGGTGACAATATAATCGCGGTTGTCAAAAGCGTTATAAAGCCTGGTTTCATTGCTGTTAAGCCCACCATCGGAAACATAAATAAAGTTGGATAGCTCAAAGTCTTTTACAATCTTTCTTTCTAAGGGAAGTGTTGTTTGCTGTTCGTTCGTATTCCCTGGATTTAGACTGAAAGCCAGGGGGATACCATCACCGTCCATAAATAAACCCATTTGGACGAGCGGATTGGGTTTATGGTCTTTGGCTTGACCGTATTTCCTAAGTTCATCTTCGTGTTGAATTTCAAAAAAGTAGTTGGTGCAGTCATAATATAGAATCGTTGTGTTTCGTTTTGAAATTTTATTGCTTTCGCGATAAAGATGCGTCTGATATTGATCTAAATGGTCTGAGATTAAATCGAGTGTTTTATAGATATCCTGTAGCTTAATTTTTGGTTTTTCATAGTAGTTTTTAAAATCATCAAAAGTACCTAGTTTTGATTTGGGTTCTAGAATTCGTGCAAACGTTAGAAATTTGAGTGCGAGATGTGGATTGTATGCGATCTTTGTATCGCCGGTAATGCCTTTAAAAAACACATCTAATTTTAAGTCTTTGTAGATTTCATTTAAAAAGAAATAGCCGATATTAAGCAACTTTGAATGCGATGTTTTTTGGTCCGTGTGTTCTAGGACTTCTTGCTGCATATCCAATTTGACGGATAAAAAGTTTTCTTTCTCCTGCTCGGTTCGTTTTTTAGCATAATTCTTCAAATGGGATAAAGGGTCTTTATGGTTTAAGATTAATTCGCTATGTTTACCGAGCTTTTCAATATTGATTGTCTTAACTTGTTTACCCGTTCTAACCGATTTGGCCAAATAGTAGAGAATATCTTCATTTTTAAGCTTATATTTAACAATTTTCACTATTTTTCTTTTTTTGGTTCATAAAACTAAACAATATTTTGATAAATATTCATAAAACTAAATATATGTGCTATAATATATAGGAGGTGATTTGCAATGTCAATAATTTATAAAGGATTATTCGAAGTGTTAAGTAAGAAAAATATTTCAATATCAGAAATGTCAAAAAACTTGAACATATCATCAGCAACACAAGCTAAATTTAGAAAAGGCGAATATGTCTCACTTCAGACATTGGAATCTATCTGTAAATACTTATCGGTTAGTATCAATGATATCGTATCATTTCTGACTGTAGAAAACTCATCTATCTTATTTCAGAGATTAAGAGAAGAAATGTCCCACAGAATTAAAGGAAGTATTTATCATGAAACACAAATACTATTAACTTATAATTCAAACCACATTGAAGGAAGCCGACTATCATCTGATCAGACTAGGTACATTTTTGAAACTAACACCATTGGATTAGATAAAGATAATTCAATTAATGTTGATGATATTATAGAAACTCAAAACCATTTTAGATGTATTGACTATATGATTAAATCTGCTTTAGAGCCATTATCTGAAGCATTGATTAAGGATCTGCATAGAATATTAAAAACAGGAACAAGTGATGCTAAACTCGATTGGTTTAATGTTGGCGAGTATAAACAAAGACCAAATACAGTAGGTGGTATAGAGACAACCAAACCTGTTAATGTTCAAAGCGAATTAATATCCTTGATTGGTAAATATGAGATCAAAAAAGAGTATTCTTTTGAAGACATCATAGAATTTCATTATCAATTTGAATGTATATACCCATTTCAAGATGGAAATGGTAAAGTCGGAAGATTAATTGCATTTAAAGAATGTTTACGTCACGGATTTGTTCCATTCACGATTGATGAAAGTATTAAACTCTTTTATTATAGAGGATTAAAAGAGTGGAAAAGTGAAAAAGGATATCTTATGGATACCTGTCTATCTGGACAAGACAAATATAAGAAATTACTTGATATGTTCAATATTGGTTATGAATAATGGAGAAAATACGATGACAAAGGAAGAATACCTAGTTAATCCATGTGCAAATTTATCCATTCCATATTGGAAACACCTATTATTTAAGCAACCTAAAAATATAAATATATATCATGAAAATGACTATCTTGAAGATAACTTGTATAGTCATATAGAGAAGTACTTTAGGCTTATACACTATTTAAAAAAACCCATGAAACACCATCAATCAATCTCCAGTATTAATATTGGTAAAGACATGGAAGAATTGATTTTGCAGATTAATCAATCATATATCAATGAAAGAATTACTGTGAGTAAAGATGACATTCAGCGTTGGATAAATCATCCGACCTATGATCATTCACTTTGGGTTAAAGTAGTTGTTGGTGGCTGTATGATTGCTAGTGGCATCGCAGAATTTGATGTGAATACGAAAGAAGGCGTTATTGAATGGGTGCAAGTTCTCCCTAAGTATCAACGCCAAGGATATGGAAAAATGGTTGTTCAAGAGTTAGTGTATAGGTTATCAAAAAAAGCTGATTTTGTGACTGTTTCAGGTAGACTGGATAATGATTCAAACCCAAAACGTTTATATGAAGATAGTGGTTTTGAAGGATCAGACGTTTGGTATGTTTGCTATAAAGAACCATAAGAGACAAAGTGTTAAATCTGCACTCAAATTTCTCTAGAGGTGCGTAAATTCTGCTAGAGGTGTGTAATTGTATCAAAATAGGTTACCCAACACAATTTAAATGTACCGATTTAACACATAAGTAATTAACATATTACTTTAGTGTTAAGTCGTTTTTATATGGGAAATTGAATGTAGGTTAGATGCTGTGTTATAATTTTAATAGAGGGGTGAAAAAATTGAAAAAACAATTGCCAAAACGTCATGAACTTGATGTGAAATACACATGGGACGTGAAAAATCTATTTAAGACTGAAGAGTTATACCAAGAAGCTTTTGATTTAGTTGAAAAGGATATTGATCTATTTTGTAAAAAGTTTGAAAACAAACTAAATACAAAAGAAATGATTAATGAAGCACTTACAGTCTTTCAAGATATTCAAGCAAGATTATCAAGAATTGGTGCATACGGTTCACTACAATCTAGCACAGATTCTATTTCTGAAGAAAACCAAATGCGTCAAGGAAAAGCGATGATTCGTTTCCAAAGCATTTCAAAGAAAATGGCATTTTTATCGAATGAACTGAAACAAAATTCAAATGAATTATTGCGAGAAGCATCAAAAATGAATGAAAACAATCTTTATTATTTAGAAGAAATCGTTGAAGATAAGAAACATGCACTTATCCCAGAAGTTGAAAAAACTTTAGTGGCTTTATCTCCAGTACTTAACGCTTCGTATTTGAATTATAATCGTTTCAAATTGGCGGATATGAAATTTAATGATTTTGTCGTCGATGGTGTTACATACCCAAATTCGTTCACACTCTTTGAAAATGAATATGAATATGAAGAAAACACACAAGTGAGAAGAAGAGCTTATGAGACTTTCTATGAAAAACTTGCAGAATATCAACATGGATTTGCAAGTAACTATCAAGCACATGTTCAAAAAGAAAAGATCATGTCTGAACTTAGAGGTTTTACCAGTGTCTTTGATTATTTACTGCATGATCAAAAGGTGACGAAAGATTTCATGGATCGTCAAATTGATTTAATTATGGAAAAACTTGCTCCTGCGATGCGGAAATATGCTCTTTTATTAAAGAAGGTTCATGGACTTGATAAAATGACTTATGCGGATTTAAAAATTGCAGTTGATCCGAAATTTGAACCTCGGGTAACCATTGAAGAATCGAAAGCATTACTTGAGGAAGGTTTATCAGTTTTAGGTAATGAATATGGTGAAATTGTAAGACGTGCATTTGATGAAAGATGGATTGATTTCCCACAAAATCAAGGGAAATCAACCGGTGGTTTTTGTTCATCACCTTATGGTGCATCCTCATATATATTAATTAATTGGAATGGCCAAATGGATGAAGTAATGGTTTTAGCACATGAGATTGGGCATGCGGGACATTTCCAATATGCAAACAGCAATCAAAGTATTTTAAACACTAGACCATCCATGTATTTTATTGAAGCACCATCCACAACCAACGAGTTATTAATGGCGAACCATTTAATTAAAAAAGCGAAATCAGAACGAGAAAAAACATGGTTAAGATCTGTGATGATTTCAAGAACCTATTATCATAATTGTGTTACACATCTACTAGAAGCCGCTTTCCAAAGAGAAGTTTATCATCGTATTGATCAAAAACAACCCCTTTCAGCTAATATTCTCAATAATCTTAAACTGGGTGTATTAAGAAAATTCTGGGGTGATGCAATAGAAATTTCTGATTGGGCGGGCCTAACATGGATGAGACAACCCCATTACTTTATGGGCTTATATCCATACACATATTCTGCGGGTCTTACATTAGGAACTAAAGTATCTAAAATGATTGAAAATAAAGAAATTAAGCCAAATGATTGGATTGAAGTTTTAAAAGCTGGTGGTACGAAGACACCTCTTGAACTAGCTAAAATGGTCGGTGTAGATTTATCAACTGATCAAGTATTAACTGAAGTCATTGGAGAAATTTCATCGATTATCGATGATATTATTGCAGATAAGTCGTAGTCTTTTTGTATTTCGGAGGTTTATATGAAAAAGTTAAGTATTGTGATGATTGTTTTATTAGCTCTGCTATTATTAACTGGATGCAAAGAGAAAACTGTTTCATTTAAATCGAATCCACTTGGCTTTGGCTTGCTAGAAAATACTTATGTCGCAAAAGCGTCATTTATTTATGATAGTAAAACCCCGTTTAATGTAAATGAAGTTACACTAGAATTATATTACTTACCAATTATTTGGGGAGAAATTGACATCAATGATAATAATCTTCCTGAACTAAATAATCCCAATTTTATATTTATAGATTACGATTTACCCACACAAAAAGTTTATGCTAAATATCTCCATATTGGCCAACATATTTGGATAGCTGAAATTAATCAAGGGACTCTAAACTATGTTGATCAAAACGGAAATAATATCAATGACATGTTATCGGATGAAGAAGAAGCTAAAAAATATACTGAATCCATCGACATGAGTGATGCATATTTTTTAGATCATGAAATGGTGATGTTAACTGGATATCATAGCGTAATAGATAGTTTGAAAACCGATGGAGTTTACCAAAAAGTTGATTCAGTCAGGTTTATAAACATCAATTATACGGAGACATTAACGGCATTTCCAGATTTATCAATTCATTTTTCTGAGTTTAATCGCATTGAAATAAATCTGATTTTCCAAAGAGTTTTTGATCATGCGGAAGAACTTGAATATCAAGTGAGTATAAGTTATGACTAAATAATCTTTAAAAGGATTTGAGTTTACCTCAAATCTTTTTTGTATACAATTAATTTGGTATAATTGTGATAAATTAATCTTTACATTGAGGTGACACCGTGGAATGGTTCTGGTGGTTAATGTTGTTTTTTAGTTTATTGATTCCTTCAATGATGGTGATTTTTGGTGTAGTTTTTATGTATAAGCCACCCAAAAAAATCAATATGTTATATGGGTATCGAACGAAAAGATCCATGAAAGATGATAAATCATGGATCTATGCACACCATTTTTTAGGTAGATTATGGGCAATGTGGGGCTCAATCATTTTTTTCTGGTCAATCATCATCCTTATCAGTATATTTAGAAAACCTGTAGAAACCATCTCATGGATAGACTTTGCTTTAATTATGGGTCAGATCATCATCATGTTAATTCCAGTATTTATCACTGAGAATGAGTTGAAAAGTAAAGAATAGATTGCTTGATATATGCATTATTTAAGCGAAATCTATGTGCTTGTGATTTAATTAAACCAAAGAATGAGGAAGGCTCCTATGATTAATGAACAACTAAAAAAAGATTTTGAAGTTAAACAATATTTTGATCAATCTAATTTAGTGTATATTTCAGCGTTTATCTCATACATTTTTTTGATTCCCTTCTTTTTTTTCACAGCTGGAATTGAAATGGCCATGATCTATCTAGCCTGTATGTTTATGACTTATGTTTCTATTTACCTAAACCGTAAGAAACAATATGGCATGGCAACATTAATCTTTATATTGGCCATGAATTTTAGTCTCGTCATTTCATTATTTGCTTTTGGAAGAAGTGCAGGATTTTATTACTATTTTTTCAATTTATCAGTCTTAATCGTGTTTTCAAACTGGAAGAGTCCATATAAATTGGTGAGCATCTTACTTGAAGTCACCTTATTTATCTTTATTCATTTCATGTCATTTCGAAATCCACCGTTTCTAGTTATGTCGTCTAACTATTTAATGCTATTACATACCATGAATGTCTTGTTTAATATTGCGGGAGTGGCTAATTCAGCCTATAATTATGTCAACATCGCTAAGGATTACCAAAGAGGCATTTTAGAGATGGCTAGTACGGATTATTTGACAGGTATACCCAATCGAAGTTCATTCACAAAATACTATGATAAAGTCCAAGATGACTGTGAGAAAGGGTTGGGCATCTATATGATGGACCTCGATCATTTTAAAATCGTCAATGATACTTACGGCCATATGTGTGGTGATTATGTCTTGAGGGAATGTTCAAGGATTATTGCTGCTGAAACTAAAACTGAAGATATGTTTGCACGTTATGGTGGTGAAGAATTCGTTTTTGTCCATGAAGCACAAAGTAAAGATGAAGTGATCCATCAAGCGGAATTATTGAGATTGAAAATTGAAAATCAAATTATATCGTATGAGAATCATACATTTTCAATCACCATATCGATTGGAGCGATTTACCGTAAACCTAGCGAAGATATATGCTCAAGAAATGTTTTACAACTTGCTGATAAGTTATTATATGAATCCAAAGATAAGGGAAGAAATAGAGTCACATTTCTAGAGATTTAGTAAGGAGATAAGTTTATGCAAACATTTAATGATTTTCTATGTACGATCGAAGATAAAGGGCAAAAGTTAAAATTAAAAGAAATTCTTGATTGGATTAAACATAAATATCCCAATTTGAAAGAGAAAGTAGGTTGGAACCAACCCATGTTTACCGATCATGATACATTTATTATCGCTTTTAGTGTTTCAAAAAAACACATTGCGGTAGCCCCAGAAAAAGCAGCTATGGATAAGTTTATTAACGATTTTAAAACTGCTGGATATGAAGCGAGTTCTATGCTTTTTAGAATTAAATGGGAAGATGAAATCGATTATAATTTACTTCTTAGGATTATTGATTTTAATATTGAAAATAAGAAACATTATCTAAAATTTTGGCGATAAATCATAATGACGAATTCTTTGAGTAAGTCAACATACGAAAAGCAGGGATAGAGTATCAATGTATCGATATCAATTGTGGAACAATCAATTTCATTATGATAAAATTGATGTTTTTGTATACCAATTTAAGAAAAATAATCTTAATTATTCAACCATTAGATAAAAAAACAGCCAAATTGGCTGTTATTTTTTTGGAGGTAATGGGATAAAGACTGAAGTCTTTTTTGCGTAAACTTGAAATTCTTCATTATCTTTATATTTTCTTTCTAAAAGCGGAACTCCTGAAACAAAAAGTAGAAGATAAGTAATAATTGTGGGTCCAACAAATCCTAATAGATTCCAACTTACAAGGGATGCCATTGAGATTATCCAGATACCCCACCACATCGTCGCTTCACCAAAGTAGTTAGGGTGGCGTGTATATTTCCATAATCTTGATTGCATGATTCTTCCTTTGTTTGCTGGGTTTTTAATGAAATTCTTTAATTGAGCATCACCAACAACTTCAAAATAGTAACCAAAGATCCATAAGGCAACTCCAACACCGTATGTGATCCATCCTAGAGTTGAATTAATCGAGGTCGTAAACATACTTGCTAATTGAATTGGAATTGAAATCACGAATAATAAAAGCATTTGTGACATGAAAACACGCAAGAATGAATTTAAAACTTGGTGATCTCCCCATTTTTTGCGCATTTCGACATAGCGATAATCTTCTTTAGCATTCCAATTTCTTTTGGTTAGATGATAGAAGAGTCTAAAACCCCAAAGTGAAACAAATAAAGTGATTGTGATGGATATAATATTGTAATTTTGATTATAGATTAGAGAAACAAAAGCTACAACAACAAACCCTAATCCCCAAGCAACATCTGCTAACCCATTATTCTTTTTCTTTTGAGAAATCAAAAAGAACGTAAAAAAGAAAATCAATAATGCGATTAAAACAACAACGAAACTCAAATAATTCATGATTTTTCTCCTTCAATATAAGAAATAGCAATCGTACCTAAACCAGCGTTCATCGCAACTATCGTTGAGATGTCCATGACATAATCTGGTGCACGTTCAATCAATTTCGTGTATTTTTCAATGAAATCATCGACTCGTTGTCCACCTTTCGCATGGACAATCGCGTATTTTTCAATACCCGATCTTTCCATCGCTTCTTTGACATGGTTTTATATCTTTTGATCCGATGATTTTAAGGATAACCCTTTATCAGAAATAATACCTTTGCCATTTTCATCAATAGAAATGACAGGTTTTAGATTAGTAATTTTACCAATAAGACCAGTTACTTTAGATACACGGCCATTTTTAACCATGTATTTTAATGTTTTCACACTGACATAAATTTTTGATTGTTTTATACAGTGATCCATTTTTTCAACAATATCATCAAGGGACAATCCTTGTAAAATTAATTCTTGTGTTTTCATAACTAAGAGTCTTTCAGCACCTGAATTTTGTTTGGAATTAATCACACGAATTTTTTTATCAGAAAATTTTTGTGAAGCAGCAACAACCTTATTTTCCTTTAATACAGCTAGAAGTTCTGGTGTCCGAGCAAGTTCAATTTTAACCATTTCAAATGCATTCGTCAAAATATCTAAAAAATCATTCCACTAGCCTTTACTGTTTCAACTGCATGAGCAAAAGTACGCATTACGGTAATCATCGTACCTTCAATAGGTTTAGAGATTGATTGATAAGCATAAGTCGATGCACGTTTTAACATTTCAGAAAATGATTCTTTACTCACTTCATTTTGGACATCAAGAGAAAATCCATAAATGTATTGTGCAAAAATAATCCCCGAATTACCTCGAGCACCAACAATTGCTGCATCTGCAATCGATTGTAAAGTCTCTTCACTTGTTTCTCCTAATTTGGATCTTTCAATGATGGATTGCATCATTGATGCTAAATTAGATCCAGTATCTCCATCTGGGACAGGGAATACATTAATTGCATTTAATCCGTTTTTCTCTTGGATCACATTTTAGCACCTAAAATAAATGATTTGTAGATAAGCTCATTGTTTAGATATTCAGTCATAAAGCACTCCTAAAATATAGTATGGTAAAGAACATAAGTTAAACTTGATGTTGAAGCTCCTGAGAAAGAACCCCACATAAGATCAATAATTGTAATTTTAATTGGCCATCCTTCGAGTGTTGCTAAATTAGTTAAATCATAAGTTGCATACGTGATAAAACCGAATAAAGCCCCATAAAGCATCGCCTTCCAAAGTGTTTCTGATGTGATTGAAGGTTGAATCGCAAAGAAGACTAAACCACCAATAAACAATAAATAGAAGATAATAGCTGCTGTCCAATTCGTGTCGGTTTTTAATAGTGAACCAATTTGATTTTGATAAAGATTTTTAGCAATAAGTCCTAGCCATATGAGGTCAATAATTAAAAATAATACAAATGCGATGCCATAGAGTTTAAAAAACTGTGCCATAATAAACCTCCTTATTTATGCTTTCATTATACTATGGTTTATTTTGAGGTTAAAATGATTTAACTTGTAAAGATATTGAGATAATATCCAAAGCGCTTTCACATGATTATGTGACATTCCTATGTTATAATGATGCTAGAAAAATGGTGGAGGGATAACATGATTTTAATTAGACATCATAATGAAGGGAACTTAAAACCTTACTTTTATTTTGCACTCGAGGAGTATGTGTTGACACATCTTCTTAAAGATGATGAAACCTATTTTTTTACATGGGAAATCCATGGTGTCGTAATTGGAAAGAACCAGCTCATCGAAAATGAAGTGAATTTGAACTTCTTGAGAGAAAATAAGATTGATATTTATAGACGACCTACTGGTGGAGGCTGTGTATATGCTGATCATCGAAATACCATGTTTTCAATCATCACAAAACGTAAAAACACACAATTTAGTTTTAAAACTTATTTATCAAAAATTATGGACTCCATGAAATTACTTGATATAGAATTAACGTTTAGTGGTAGAAATGACCTTTTGTTTGAAGGAAAGAAAATTTCAGGAAATGCATTTTTACAAAATAAATATGGGATGCTTATGCATGGTACATTTTTATACGATTGTGATTTGGAAACGATGGTACGTGCGATTACACCGAGTGATGAAAAACTTGTGAGTAAAGGAATTGACAGTGTACGGTCGCGTGTCACGAATTTGAAACCTTATTTAAATGGATTAACCCAAGATCAACTTATTAAGCATTTTGAAAATACATTGACTTATCAAACCTATCATTTAAGTGATAAAGAAGTTGACTTGATTTTAGAAATGGCGAAAAAATATGAAGATCCGGCCTGGATTTATAAAAGACAACCTCCCCATACAAAAACACTTAAAAAGCGCTTGAGTGGCGGCCTATTTGAAGTTATTTTAGATTTATCAGATGGTCATATTCGAACATTATCTTTACGTGGTGATTTCTTCGACACAAAACCAATGGATTTCTTTGAAAAACAATTTCAAGGTGTTTCCTACGATTTAGAAACTGTGAAAGGTATACTTCATAGATACCCGATTGAAGACTATATCCTCGATGCAAATTCAAGTGAATTTATCGAATTATTAAAGGAAGGTATGCTAGCTTATTAATATTTATTAAATTTATAGAAAAAAACTTCAATTTTTGGTAGAATATAAGCAGTATTAGGAAAGGTGGATTACGATGCAAACTATGAATTCAAATGAAGTTAACAATCGTTTTAAAAGAGTTGAACAGTACTTTAAAAAAGTTTCTGGAAGCACTGCTGAAGACATTCATAAAATGATGCATGAAGATTACAATCGTGCGATAAAAAGAGCTGAACTCATGGCATCCATCGATCGAAAAAGTTATGATCAACCGTATGTTTTATTGATTCCATTCCAAAAAGAGAATGGCCGAAAAGTTTCTTATCGACTGGATTTACTAGCGAATGGGGCTCAAACTCTTTTATTTGATCAAGCCTTAATATCCGTTCTATTTTTTGCCGAAAATACTTTTTATTATTATCAAGCCCATATCGATCATCAAACTGGTGAAATTTCTATGGATTTATCCGGTGAGTTTGATTATTTTGATGTCGTTCATATTGTTACACGTTTAGGGTATGATAATCCACAGAAACCTAAATATGAAACACTCGATCTTGAAATCGGATTATCTGATGGTGCAGTAGTACCAATTCATTTGAGAAGTTACCGATTACAAAGCGATTATAAGCCAGAGATCTTCATTTCAGAAGATGAACTTAAAATCATTAATCGTTTAAAGAAAAATGTTCGTGAAAGTCGTCAAGGTTAATCACTTATTTAAGCGATTTTTAGCAACGTAAATCATTGACATTGTATCAAGAATTTTGTATAATACTTTCGTTGAGGTGATATTATGAAAATTTCAATTCACGAGTTAAAAGATGTGACCTCAATTGAGTTTAAAGCTGATTATTCCAAACAAATCGAATCAATCGTTGATTTTATTTCGATTCAACCTGCATTGATTAAAGGAACGTTAAGAATGATTGATCAAGAGTTAGTATGTGATGTGCATGTCGATGTTGAAACCGTCCTTGCATGTTCAAAAACACTTAAACCTGTTAATTATTCCATGAACTTTGATGCTGAAATCATTTTCGGTGATTCAGAAGATGCAGATTATCCGTTAAGTGAAACCATTGATTTATTTGAAATTATCTTTGGATACATCATCTCAGAAAAACCATATACCATCTATCATCCAGATGCGATTGACACTTCATTCGAAAAAGAAAAAAGTCCACATCCTGCATTTGCTGATTTAGATAAGCTGTTGAAAAAATAGGAGGTGAACAGATGGCTGTTCCATTTCGTCGCACGGGTAAAACTGCGAAGAGAAAAAGACGTACACATTTTAAATTGACTGCACCAGCTCTCGTTGTTTGTCCACAAACCGGTGAATTTACATTACCTCACCGCGTGACACCAAACAGTGGCTATTACAAAGGTCAACAAGTATTAGCTAAGAAAGAATCCAAAAAGGATTAAGGAAGAGTGCCTTAGGCACTTTTTTCTTTTGATAAAGCCGTTTTCGTTCATTTTCGTTCGTTGACAAAATGAAGGATTTAAAGTATAGTAAAAATAGATAAGGGGATTGCTAATGAAACATGAAACAGTCTTGCTAAATGAGGCCATCAAAGCACTTCAAATTAAATCTGAGGGTATTTATGTCGATGGAACACTCGGTGGTGCTGGCCATTCTAAACTCATTTTAAGCCAATTAAAAAATGGTTTTCTTTATGCATTTGATCAAGATAATTTTGCAATCGAATTTGCTAAAAATGTTTTGAAAGATTTCTCAAATTATCAAATCATTAAGCGTAACTTTCGATATATTAAACAAGAGTTAAATTCAAGAAATATCAAAGAAGTCGATGGTATTTTACTTGATTTAGGTCTTTCATCTTTTCAAATTGATGATGAGAAACGAGGATTTACCTATCTGAAGGATACAAAACTTGATATGCGTATGGATCAAAATCAAGAATTGACTGCAGAAATCATCGTGAATTCCTATAGTTTAGAAGATCTTGCAAAAATTTTCTTTCTATATGGTGAAGAAAAAAATAGTTATAAAATTGCACGAGAAATTATTCAAAAACGACCTTTATTAACGACCATGGACCTTGTTAAAATTACAGATAAGATCAATCGTAATGAAAAAGGACATAGCGCAAAAAGAGTTTTTCAAGCTTTAAGAATCGCCGTCAATGATGAATTAGGTGCTCTTGAAGACGTCATCAAAGACGGTATCGAATGTCTTAAACCTGGTGGAAGAATGGTTGTCATTACTTTTCATTCCTTAGAAGATCGCATCGTGAAACATTATTTTAAAGAGAAAACTACCATTTCAATTCCTAAAAATTTACCCATTCAGCATATGCCATTAGCAGATTATGAATTAATTACATCGAAACCTATTTATCCAAGTGATAGTGAATTTGAACAAAATTCACGCAGTAAATCTGCGAAGATGCGTGTTATACAAAGGAGAGAGCAATGAAAGTAGCTTTAATTGCCCATGATAAGAAAAAAGATGAATTAATTTTATTTATTCAACATCATATTGAAGTATTTAAATCACATGAACTCTATGCGACTGGTACAACAGGGAGTAGAATCATTAAAGAAACTGGATTAAAGGTAAAATTGAAGAAATCCGGTCCACTTGGTGGTGATCAAGAAATTGGTTCGATGGTTGCGAATGGTTTAATTGATATGGTCATTTTCTTTAGAGATCCATTAACAGCTCAACCGCATGAACCAGATGTTTCAGCACTCTTAAGATTAAGTGATGTTTATAAGATTCCACTTGCAACAAATCAAGCCTCTGCTGAGCTATTCATCCATAAACTTGCATAAAAAAAAGCATGGTGTGCATCACCATGCTTTACCTTTTTATTTACGTTTCTTATTAGCAGATATAATAATTCGAATATACTCTAAATCTAAATCTTTAAATGCTTTATGATTACTTAAATATTCGAAAATATCAGGACTATTGACTTCCATAATTTCATTGGTTTCCTTATTCATAATATGAATATGACTATCAGCGCTATGCATTGGGTTTCCCATGGCAAGATCATAATATTTAGTGTCATTAATGTAGATTTCTACAACAATTTTTTGATCCATGAAAAACTCTAAATTATTATAGATAGTTGAAACATTGTAAAAACCACGATTAGCAAGTTCTCGCTGTATTTCTTTGAATGTTAGATGCTGATTTTCGAGGATTTCGATCATTGCTTTACGACTTTTAGTTAATCGCATATTTTGTTTGCGGATTTTTTGGAAATAACGTTCTTTTGCGTCCATTTGCTTCACTCCCTAGTGAATATATGACTTACATTCTAATTATAGCAGTATTTAGAAATGATTTAAAGAAATATGCTTTTATGCATGTTAAGATGATTATTTCTTTCAATCATTGGATTTTATAGGATTATAGAAGAAAATATTATATAATAATATTGGTGATTTCATGATACTTATCTATGGTGGTTCATTCAACCCACCAACTATTGCCCACCAAGCTATCCTAGAAAAACTGAAAAACCTCTATCCAGAGGCTAAGATTATCGTTGTTCCGGTTGGAGATGATTATCGGAAGAATGGTTTAGCCCCTTTTTTTCACCGGATTGAGATGATAAAACTTATGATTGAATCCTATGATTCTGTCATTTTATCAACGATTGAAGGCGTTCATCCTTTTCATGGAACGATTGGAACTTTAAATATATTAGAGAAAACTTATCAAGATTTACAAATTGTCATAGGACAAGATCAACTTGAAAACATTCATACTTGGATTCGATCAGATGAACTCATTAATAAATATCCATTCATTATTATGAAAAGAAATGGACATATGAATGAAACCGATTTTCAAAATAAGTATTCGAATATTAAGAATAATTTTACGTTTATAGATTTTAATATGGACATATCCGCTACGATGTTTCGAGTGAGTCCACATAAGCAAAAGAATTTAATTCCACAAAATGTGAATGAATATATTAGCAAGCATCAACTATACAAGGAGTAGATTATGTTTAAACATGGCATTTTGAAAGTCGCAGCAGCAACGCCTAAAATCATTGTTGGTGATGTTGAATTTAATCAAAAAGAAATTTTAAAAATCTTAAATGAAACAAAAGCATCAGTGATTGTTTTTCCAGAATTAACGATTACTGGCTACTCTGCAAGCGATCTTTTTTACCAAGAGTCTTTCATACATAAAGCTAAGAATGCTCTTAAAAGTATCATGGAAGAAACGACATTTAAAGGTATTTATATTCTTGGGGCTCCACTAGAACTCTATGGCATCCTTTATAATTGTGCCATTATTTTTCAAGGAAACAAAATTTTAGGCGTGGTGCCCAAGCATTATTTACCGAACTATCATGAATTTTATGAAAAACGCTGGTTCCATACAGGGTTTAAAACTGAAATCAAATCGATTCAACTTTTTGGTGAACAAGTACCATTTGGCTATTTAATTTTTGAGGATGAAACACATGGTATTCGTTTTGGTGTTGAAATATGTCAAGATGTGTGGGCGGCATACACACCATCAGATGATATGAGTTTAGCAGGGGCAAACCTTATTTTTAACTTATCGGCATCGACTGAAAGAGTTGATAAACCAGCGGTTAGAAAAACACTAGTCTTAGATCATTCGAGAAAGCAAATGACCGCATATGTTTACACCAGTACAGGTCATTTTGAATCAACTTCAGAGGTTGTATTCTCACCACACAAACTCATTTGTTGTTCTGGTCAGTTAATTGCTGAAGACCGAACATTCTTGATGGAATCTAGCGTCTTAGTTGCTGATGTTGACTTAAAGGCTGTTAATTATCAAAAAAGGATGGATAGTACATACCGTGATATGCATATGCTTATCCAACATGAATACGCATTTGTTCCATTCAACATGAATGAATCCGAATCTTTTGACTTTGAACACAAAGTTAATCCATTTCCGTTTTTAGAGACTCACAATCCTCTCGATAGTTTTTTTGAAGCAAACCAGCTTCAAGTGTATGCCTTAATGAACCGTTTAGAATCACTCCCTTCATCTACAAATAAGATTGTGATTGGTATATCTGGTGGTCTTGATTCAACACTCGCTTTGTTGGTCAGTCATCAAGCCATGAAAAAACTGAATCGCAGTCCAAAAGACATTATTGCAGTGACAATGCCAGCTTCAGCTACATCATCAAGAAGTTTAAAGATTGCTGAAGAACTTATGCATAAATTAGAAGTTACAAGTTTAAACATAAAAATCAAAGAATCAGTTGATCTTCATTTAAAATCCATTCAGCATAATCATATTGATGTGACTTTTGAAAATGCTCAAGCACGGATGCGAACTATGATCTTAATGGATTTAGCGAATAAACATGGTGGCTTTGTTTTAGGAACCGGAGATTTATCTGAAATTGCTTTAGGTTTCATGACGTATAATGGTGACCAAATGAGCATGTATGCCATTAATGCAGGTTTGCCAAAGACATGGATAAAAGCATTAATTGAATACCATTCAAATCATGAATATCAATTAATTAAAGATTTATTAAATGATGTACTTTCATCACCAATTTCTCCTGAATTACTGAAAGACCAAAAAACAGAAGAAGTTATTGGTCGCTATGATATGAATGATTTTATTTTGTTTCATCATTTAGAATGTGGTGCAGATAAAGATAAAATTCAATGGTTGTTAACCTATGCATTTGATACGACAAAAAAAGAGGCTAAACATTATGTTGATCGTTTCTTTAAACGTTTCTATGAACAACAGTTTAAGCGTCAAACCTTACCTGAAGGACCTAAAATCCTTGGGATTTCATTATCACCAAGAGGGCAATATCGTTTACCATCCGATGTTAAAGTGAAGTGAGTTTATGAAGAAAAAAGTAATTATTGGTTTAAGTGGAGGCGTTGATAGTAGTGTTGCTGCATATTTGTTAAAAAAAGACGGTTATGATGTTGAAGCTGTCTTTATGCGCAACTGGGACTCTGCAACAAACCTTGACATTAAAGGCAATCCTAAAGCATACGATGATCTTTGTGAACAAGAAAAAGATTATCAAGACGCAAAATTAGTTGCTGAAAAATTACAAATACCGTTACGACGCGTTGATTTCATTGAAGACTATTGGGATCGCGTATTTCAGTATTTTTTAAGTGAATACGAAAAAAATCGCACGCCAAATCCCGATGTATTATGTAACAATGAGATCAAATTTAAAGCTTTTGTAGATTATGCGAAGACATTGAATGCAGATTATATTGCGATGGGCCACTATGCAAGAGTTGATGAACTCGAGGGGAATCCTAGACTATTACGAGGACTCGATAATAATAAAGACCAAAGTTATTTTTTATCTCAATTAAAATCAGAACAACTTAAAAACGTCTTGTTTCCAATTGGCCATTTAGACAAAAAAGAAGTAAGGAAAATCGCGATTGAACAAGGTCTTCACACTGCGACGAAAAAGGATTCTACCGGCATTTGTTTTATTGGTGAAAGACATTTTAATGAGTTTTTAAGCAATTATTTACCAGCCCAGCCTGGTGATATGAAAAGACTCGATGGAACATATGTAAAACCGCATCAAGGACTTATGAATTATACAATTGGCCAACGAAAAGGTTTAGGCATTGGCGGGTCTAAGGAAGCATCAGGTGCATGGTTTGTTGTTGGAAAAGACTTAAAGACCAATACACTTTATGTTGAACCAAATGGAGATCACCCTTATTTAGTTTCTGATGAAGCTATCATTACGGATGTAATCTGGCGAGGTGAAAAACTGAGTGGTAACATGACAGCGAAGTTTCGTTATCGTCAACAAGACCATGATGTTTTTGTTGAATGGATTGATGAACATACCACCAACGTGAAATATCCTCAAGGCGTGAAGTCTGTTACACCCGGTCAGGTATGTGCTTTTTATTTAGATGAGGTATGTTTAGGTTCTGGATTTATTCATGAAGCATACTATCAAGGGGTTAAACGCCAATATAGTTAGAGGAACAGTCAGTTCCTCTTTTACATAAAAGATGAGGTTAATATGGAAACATTAGTTGGACGTGTCAAGCATTATATGTTTCATAATGAACAAAATGGTTATTCGATTGCAAAACTCAATATTGAAGGTCAACAAGAAGTCACAATCGTTGGCTATTTTCCTATTTTTAGTGAAGATTTTGAGTATGAATTCAATGGTGAATGGGTAACACATCCGAGTTATGGTGCACAACTTAAGGTTAGTTCCTACAAGCGTATGTCTGAACAATCCAAAAGTGGTGTGATTAGTTATTTGTCTTCCTCATTTTTTCATGGGATTGGTCCCAAGACCGCTGAAAAGATCGTCGATACATTGGGTGCGGATGCAATCCAAAAGATTTTAGATGATAAAAAGATTTTAAGAGAAATTGGATTATCAGCTGTTCGGATTGAAAAATTGTACCAGCAGCTCAAGGAACATCAAACCAATGAGCATATTTTAGTTGAACTTTATGGTTATGAATTAACGATGAAGTTAGCTATGAAATTAATCAAGAAATATGAGTTAGCAACTTTAGAAAAATTAAAAGAAAATCCTTATCGCCTAATAGATGAAATTGAGGGTATTGGCTTTATCAAAGCTGATGAAATTGCTCAAAAACTAGGGATTGATTCTCATGATGACCGAAGAATTAAGGCTTCCATTCAATATGCTTTACAACAAATTGCATATCAAAATGGTGATTGTTATTTGACACATGACGAACTATCAAAGATTACAAATGAAGTCTTAAGAGAAGAAGTTAACATTGATTCTATGCTTCATATCTTGATTGAAGACCAAAAGATTGTGTGTGAAGAAGATCGTTATTACTTAAAACAAACCTATATTCAAGAAATCGAATGTGCGACACACATTTTAAATATTTCAAAAACAATATTAGAATTTGATGAAGTCTATGGGAAAACACTTCTTGACATGGTTGAGATCGAAAGAAATATGACGTATACAGATGCACAAAAGGAAGCCATCATGACTTCTCTACAATCTTCGATCTCCATTATCACAGGTGGTCCAGGAACAGGGAAAACGACCATTATTGATGGATTATTAGAAGTCTATCGAATTTATCATCAATTGAATTATAAGAATCCTCAAATATACGAAAAAATTGGATTAATGGCTCCAACAGGACGTGCAGCGAAACGAATGAGTGATTTATTAGATCTAGAATCTAAGACCATCCATCGACATTTGGGTTATAACTATGACGGTATGTTTGGCTATGATGCTTTCAACCAATTACCCTATGATTTAATTATCATTGATGAAGCATCGATGATTGATCTTAATTTAGCGCATAAACTATTTTCTGCGATTAAAACATCATGTCAAGTTGTTATTGTTGGAGATGTTGACCAATTACCTTCTGTCGGAGCTGGTCAGTTTTTATCCGATTTAATTGAATCAAAAATGTTACCTGTCGTGAGACTTGAACAAATTCACAGACAAGCAAAAGATTCTAAAATCATCCGTTTAGCCCAACTTGTCAATGAACAAAATTTAAATCCCCATGATTTGTCATCTGATCAAGATGTTTATCTGTATAAAGCACATTCCAGTAAAATTATGCATGTCTTGATTGAACAAATCAAAGGTGCACTTAAAGAGGGTTATCAACTTTATGAAGACATTCAAGTATTAGCGCCTATGTATAAAGGCGATTTAGGCATTGATATATTAAATCAAACACTCCAAGAAACGTTTAATCCAAACACCAAAGATCAAATCACTTATGGTGACAAAAATTATCGAATCGGTGATAAAGTTATTCAACTTACCAATGATCCAGAACGTCTTATTATGAATGGTGATTTAGGTGTTGTTAAGGATATTCGTTATAATTCGAGTGATCAACCCTATCTCGTCGTTTCATTTGATCAACATGAAGTGACTTATGAGAAATCAGACTTAGAGGATCTTAATCTCGCTTACGCCATGAGTATTCATAAATCTCAAGGCAGTGAATACCCCATCGTCATCATGCCAATGGTACGAAATTTCATACATATGTTGAAAAAAGAATTAATCTATA
Source organism: Acholeplasmataceae bacterium UBA6181 (assembly GCA_002422135.1). Classification (GTDB taxonomy): domain Bacteria; phylum Bacillota_I; class Bacilli_A; order Acholeplasmatales; family Acholeplasmataceae; genus UBA6181. The sequence goes on along the minus strand of DITP01000016.1, from coordinate 14,782 downwards.
CAGCCATCACACGTGCAAAGAAATATTTGATTATTTTAGGTGACATGCAGCTTTTAATCTATGCTGCAAATCATCTATCAGAAAAAAGAAAGACAACATTGGCTAAACGATTAAATGAAGATTATGTGGTTGAACAAGAAGAGTTATCACCCTATGATTTCATGTAAAATAAAGAAGGAACCGAAGTTCCTTCTTTTATTCGAGTGTTGAACCACTTGGAATATGTTTCGATGTAAACTTACCTGTTTTAAAGATTCGGCAATTTCGACCAATCGTTGTATTTGATGGAATGACGGCACCTTTTTCAATCACGGTAATCCCTGATCTAAGTAAATCAGGTTTCGCTTTATTTGGTGTTAAGTCATCACCATAACCCACATAAGTGTTTCTTCCAATAATGACTTTCTTATCGATAATGCTGCGATGAACAGTGACTAAATCACCGATGATAGCATTATTGAGAATGACACTATCTTTGATGACAGCACCTTTTCCAACTCTAACGCCTGGGCTTAAAACAGAATTGATGACAGCACCTTCAATCACACAACCATTCGATACTAAACTATTGTGAATGGTTGCTTCACTGGAAACTTTAACAGGAGGTAAATCTTCACTCTTTGTATAGACTTTCCACGTTGGATCGTAGAGATCAAGTTCTGTGTAATCTTTCGTCATTTGCAAATTCGTGTCTAAATATGAATCATAAGTACCGACATCCATCCAATAATCTTTAAATAGATAAGCATAAACTTCTTTTTTAGTTGACTCGATTAAATGCGGAATAATATGTTTACCAAAATCTAAGTCTTCCTGTTTAATTTCAAGTAAGACTTTTTTAAGTAGTTCAAAATCAAACAAATAGATTCCCATTGATGCGAGGTTTGATGTTGAAGTCTTTGGTTTTTCTTCAAAATGAATAATTTCATCATGCTCATTGGTCGACATGATACCAAATCTTGAGATTTCTTCTTGAGGTACGGGTTGACAAGCAATCGTTAAAGACGCATTTTTTTCTATATGTACTTGAATCATTTTACGGTAATCCATCTTGTAAATATGATCACCTGAAAGTATTAAAACATACTTTGGTGTCCGTCTTTCAATGAATTCCAGGTTTTTCAATACAGCATCGGCAGTGCCTAAATACCAATAATTATGGGGTTGTAATAGCGTAACAGAGGAATCTCTTCGGTCTAGGTCCCATGGTTTTCCACTTCCGATATGTTCATTTAATGAGAGTGGAAGATATTGTGTTAAAATCCCAATGTCATAAATGCCTGATTGCGTACAATTGCTTAATGCAAAATCAATGATTCTAAATTTACCAGCAAAAGGCATCGCCGGTTTACTGCGTCTTTGGGATAGGATATCTAAACGAGATCCTTTACCGCCAGCAAGGATTAAAGCTAAAGTTTCCATTTCTTCACACTCCTAATATATTTTGGTAAATCTCTTCGTAAGCTAAAGCCATTTGTTTTAGACTGTTATCTTGTTTCATTGCTTGAAAAACGAGTTTATTCCAAACTTTTGGTTGATCTTTATAGAGATGAATTGCTTCAAATAATTTTTCTTTAAATTCGAAAGCATCATAATTTCTAAACGAGAAACCTGTACCTTCACCGGTATACATGTTATATGGTAATACCGTATCTTTAAGCCCACCAGTTTCTCTTACTAATGGTAATGATCCATAACGCATCGCGATAAGTTGACCAAGTCCACATGGTTCAAATCTTGAAGGCATCATGAAGATATCAGAAGCTGCATACAATTTATGTGCAATAGCTTCATTAAATCCAATGTAATTGCTGACACGATTTGGATATTTATTGGATAAGTAGCGGAAGAAGTCTTGGTAAGAATCATTACCGGAACCCATTAAAACAAATCTTGCGTTACTAGATTCGACAACTTCCTCTAAAGACCTTGTCATTAAATTAATCCCTTTTTGTGTCGCAAGTCGGCCGATATAAACCACTAAGGGTTCGTTTAAGTCAACATCAAGATTAAAATGATGCAAAATAGCTTCTTTATTTGCTAATTTACCTTTGCGATATGTTTTTAAATTATAAGTCTTATCAATCATAAAATCTGTATTTGGATTATAAATATCTGTATCGATACCATTTAAAATACCGACGAAATCTTTTTGACGACTATTTAATGCACCATCAAGTGTAAATCCAAATTCGCTTGTCATGACTTCGTCACGATAAGAAGGACTGACCGTATTAATTTTGGTTGCTCTTTCAATTGCAGCTTTCATAAAGTTTACACGTTCAAAATGAATATAAGTATAATTAAAATCAGTGTTGAAAAAACGCGATACAAATGTGTCAAATGAACCTTGATATTCTAAATTGTGAATGGAATATAATGTGTGAATGCTATAATAAGAATCATTTTGATGACGGTAATGCTCATCGAGTAAGTATGGAACCATACCCGTTTGCCAATCATTTAAATGTAGTATTTGTGGATAAAAATCAATCGCTCGCATAGCCTCCAAAATGGCATAGGAGAAACAAGAAAATCTTTCTGCATCATCACTATATCCATAGAGAAGATCACGTTCAAAATAATGCATATTTTGAACAAAAATATAATCTATATCTTCATGTGTTAATGAAAAAAGGATTACGATGGTTTCTAAACCACCAAACTTGATGGGAAACCGAGCAAGTTCTGTCATTTTTTGATGATGTTTGGAAATCTGTTTGTAATAAGGGGTTATAATTTTGACTTCATGACCCAACTTTTTTAATGATTTTGGCAAGAAATAAGCCATATCAGCGAGTCCACCAGTTTTACTAAATGGATAGGCTTCAGCACTACAAAAAAGAATTTTCATCGAATCACCTTCTTGTCTAAATTTTATGATTCTATATATTCAATTATAGACTATGGAACCGGTTTTAGCAACCAAAGATAAAACTTATCATTGTATTTAACGCATAGTGATTGATGATTTTAAGTTACTTGTGATATACTTTAATAAAATATGCGACGGGAGATGGTTTTATGGTAAAAGAAAAATCCTGCGGCGCAGTCATTTTTAGAAAACATCAAAATTCTTATCAATTTATGATTATTAGACAACGTTTTGGCTTACATTTTGGGTTTCCAAAAGGACATGTTGAAAAAAATGAGAGTGAATTGATGACCGCAAAAAGAGAAGTTAAAGAAGAGGTAGGGTTGGATATTAAAATTTTTGAACATTTAAGAGATGTTACGAATTACAATCCCAAACCTTCAGTTTCAAAAGAAGTGGTCTATTTTCTAGCAGAAGCAACCTCCGATCAAGTAATTCTTCAAAAAGAAGAGGTTGATCAGGCAATTTGGGTAGATCAAGATGACGTCTTAAATAAACTCACCTACGAAACAGATAAACATATTTTTAGAAATCTTCTTGAGAAAGCGAAATTACATGGATAAAAATCTCCTTGATTATTTACAGCATCAGATTATTCCAAAATACAAATCTTTAGATGAAGCTCACCAAATGGAACATGTTGAACAAGTGATTCATGATGCATTAAGGATCGCGAGAGATCATCATGTGAATCTTGACATGGTTTATGTCATTGCATGCTTCCATGATCTAGGATTATTAGTCGATCGAAAAATGCACCATATGATTGGTGGAGAAATGCTAGCCAGTGATCAAATGATTCAATCCTATTTTCATTCAGATGAAATTAAGTTGATGAAAGAAGCGATTGAAGATCATCGCGCATCCAATGAAAATCCGCCAAGAAGCATTTATGGAAAAATCATTGCTGAAGCAGATCGAAACCTAGATCCATTGACCATTTTCAAAAGAACCATTCAATTCGGATTAAGTCATTATGGCCAACTTACGATTGACGAACATTTAGAAAGAGCATATACACATATTCAAGAAAAATATGGTCCTGACGGATATCTCAAATTATGGTTAAATACAGAGCAAAATCAAGCAGGTTTAATGAAAATTCACATGCTTTTAAATAACAAATCACAACTTATAAACATTCTTCATCAAATCTATGACGAAATTGAAAAATAATCCAATTTTGTCATTTTTTTTATACGAGAATTATGTTACAATGTTTCTGTAAGAAAACGTTTACATTTTAAGGAGAGAAACATGATTGTAGGAACTGTTAAAGAAGTTAAGAACAATGAATTTCGCATTGGTCTAACACCGAGTAGTGTGCGTGAATATGTGCACCATGGTCACCAAGTATTAGTTGAAACTAATGCAGGTATTGGTGCTGGTTTCACAGACGCAGAATATGAAGCTGCAGGAGCAGAAATCGTTAAAAAAGCTGCAGATGTATGGAAAAGATCAGATATGATTGTTAAAGTGAAAGAACCATTAGAATCAGAATTTGGTCATCTTAGAGAAGGTTTATTACTTTACACTTATCTTCATCTAGCGGCAAATGAAGCATTAACGCATGCTTTAATTCAATCGAAGACACAAGCGGTTGCTTATGAAACGATTATGCTGCCTGATGGTTCACTTCCTTGTTTAAAACCAATGAGTGAAGTTGCTGGTCGTTTGAGTGCTATTGAAGGAGCAAAACATCTAGAAAAGCCTTTTGGCGGAAGTGGTGTGCTCGTTTCTGGTGTTCCAGGTGTTCCAGGTGCTAAAGCAACGATTATTGGTGCTGGTGTTGTAGGAGAAAATGCACTGAAAATGCTCGTTGGAATGGGTGCTGATGTCACAGTGTTAGATGTCAATTTAAACAAATTAACATACCTTGATGACATTTACGGTAATCGAATTAAAACATTATTTAGTAGTTCAGATAATATTGAACGTGCTGTCACTGAATCTGATATAGTTGTCGGTGCAGTATTACTTCCAGGAGCAAAAGCACCTAAATTAATAAAACGCGCTTATTATAAACATATGAAACCAGGTAGTGTCATCGTCGATGTGGCAATTGACCAAGGTGGATCTACTGAAGTATCTAAGGCAACTTATCATGACAATCCGACGTATGTTGTCGATGGTATCATTCATTATACTGTCGCAAATATGCCAGGTGCTGTACCAAGAACTTCAACGATTGCGTTAAATAATGCAACGCTAAAATATGGCTTAATGATTGCTGATTTAGGCTTAGACATTGCGATGAATCGCTCAGAACCTTTAAAATTAGGGGTCAATATTTATCAAGGTAATTGTACATGCGAAGGTGTCTGTGAAGCATTTAATCTTGAATACGTTCATCTAGGATAAATCAATATAGTGGCTTTCCGAGGAAAGCCACCTTTTTTTTAATGGTTCATATTTTTGTTGGAAATTCAAACTATATGGCGTATAATAGGTCATAAGGAGTAATGATATGAGACTAAGAGAAGAATTGGGTCGTCTTGGCCTGCGCATCGTATTTTATCCCAAATTTAAGTTTAAGTTTGCGTATCATAATTTTGATCCAAAACGCAAAGAACCTTATTTTTTAGTTGGCAATCATGCTTCACTTAATGATCCATTGTATGTTGGGATGAATTTAAAACATTATCCATATCCAGTTGCAGCAAACCTTTTGTATACACAACCACTTATGCGGTTTGCATTAACTAAGATTGTGACCACTATTCCAAAAAGAAAAGGTCAAAGTGATATTCAAACTATTCGAAGTATATTAAAAGCTTTTAAGGAAGACAAAAGAGGGATTATGATTTTCCCTGAAGGGAATTCATCTTATTTTGGTGAAGAGACTAAAACAGATTATCAAAGCACAGCAAAACTTGTTAAAAAAGTTGGTGAAGATTTAGTATACGCTAGAATTAGTGGTGGATATTTAGCATCACCTAGATGGGGCAAATTTCGAAAAAAAGGACATTACCAAATTGATTATGAACTTTTAATGTCAAAAGTACAAATCAATAATGCTAACCTTGATGAAATTGAACATGTACTATCTGATGCCATCAAGTATAACGATTATGAATGGAATCGTAAAGAAAAAAATATCTACCGATCCAATCAAAAAGCAGTTGGACTTGAATCATACCTTTATTATTGCCCAATATGTCATCATTCCCAAACCATTGAGACCGATAAAAATGATATTTATTGTCATGTATGCGGGAAAATTGCGACGATTAATGCCTATGAATTTTTAGAAGGTTTACCATTTGATAATTTAGTGGTATGGGATCATTTACAAAAAGAAGCTTTGAAACACATTTTGAAAGAACCTGTGTATTCAACAGGAGAATTATTTGAGATAAATTTCAAGAAAAACAAAAGAATTTCACTTGGATTATCAAAATTGGAACTCATTCATCAATCGCTTCATATTAAAACAAAAAATGTTGAGTTTTCATTTCCTGTTGAAGAGATTGAAGGAATTGTATTAACGCAAAAACAATACATCTCATTTGATGTTAACAATATAACGTATTTACTCAAACTCAAAGATTGCAAATTATTTCTTGATGCAATCACATACCTAAAGGAGAACAGTTAACAATGGAAGAATGGGGCATTATTTTATATTTTTTGTTACTTGGGGTTTTAATTTTCATTGCCAAAGTATTAAAAACATGGGTTCCAGGGCTTAATCGAGTCGTTATTCCATCAGCACTACTTGGTGGTTTCATTGGACTTGTATTTTCATTAGTCCTCGCACCTATACTCATTGGTGAAGACACATTTATTGATGTTGATCAAATGGGTTATATCGTATATCATGCATTAGCCATCGGCTTTATTTCATTAGCCCTCAAGCGCGATGATTCAAAAATCAAGAAAAAGATTTGGTCAACAGGGATGCTTATTACATCCACATATGCGCTTCAAGCAGCCATCGGAATCTTAATTGTATTTTTGTTATTTTCAGATAAGTTTGTTGGATCGGGGATGCTCGTTGCTTTAGGATTTGGTCAAGGGCCCGGATTAGCCATTTCAATCGGTAAGATGTGGAATCCGATGATGGAAGGCAATGGAGCTACCTTGGGTGTCTCTTATGCGTTCTTAGGATTTGTTTTTGGAGGAACCGTTGGTGTTACGCTAATTAATATTATTTCACGTAAAAAGGGAAAAGAAAAAGTTCGCCATTTCTCTGAAGATTCAGTGAATCGAACAACTGTTGAAATAGACACCGTCAAAGAAATTAGTGTTCTTGATGGACTAACTACACAATTTGTTATTATCGCAATCATTTATGGTTTAGTCTATTTAACCCTTTTAGCAGCTACCTATTTACTAAAACCACTTGGTGGTATCGGAGATACAATCTTTGGTTTGCTCAAAGGATTTAATTTCATCATCGGTATTTTATATGCACTTATCTATAAGAAAATATTAAAATATTTAGCTAAAAAAGGTAAAAATGTTCGATTTATTACAAATAACTATATGTTATCTAATATTTCTTCGTTTGCCTTTAATATTATGATTGCTGGGTCGGTTTTAACGATTACCTTAGATTTCTTAGCTTCTTATGGGCTTCAACTTATTATTACGTCCATTGTTGCAGGAGTTGCCACATTATTCTATTTAAAGATGATGACCAAAAGAGTTTATTCCAAATTCCAAGATGAATATTTTATTGGATTATTTGGTATGTTAACAGGCGTGGCATCTACTGGTTTGGCACTATTAAAAGGGCTTGACAAAAATTTGGAAACACCAGTTGCAGAAGAAATGGTATTAGGTTCTGGGACAGCGATTACAATGGCTCTGCCGTTATTCTTGATTCTTTTTATTCCGTCATTGACATACGGAACTCCAAATGAGACTTTATGGAGTTGGCTAAGCTTAGTTGGTTGTGTCCTCTATACTATTGTTTTTATGGTGATTTTACTTGTTCGTGGTAAAAGAGGAGTCAACGCATAGTATTTGATGAGGAGATCAATAATCTCCTTTTTTTTATAAGTTGTGTGAAATCTCAGTTATTTTAAGACAAACCATTATAACTATGTTATAATAAAAGCATACAAAAGCGCTTACATTTTATCCAATATTTTGATGTCTTTCATACTTTTTCAAGCGCAATCATGCATAGGGTTACGTCATTTTACCCAATTTTAAGAATATTAAAAGGAAAAAGGAGAATCATGAACGTACTATTTAGTTTAACACCGAAAGAAAAAGTCGCTTATATTTATGACGACTACACGCTTCGCCAGGCACTCGAGAAAATGCAGATTTATCGTTACAACTCGATCCCAATTTTAAATCGAAAGGGATCATATATAGGAACACTTTCTGAAGGAGATTTGTTATGGTACATTAAAGACAACCAGTTAAATTTTGAAAAAACTGAATCTGTTTCAGTTAAAAAAGTACCACGTAATAAAGATAATGTCTCGGTCCCTATTCATACGAATATGGAAGACATTATCGAAGTGGCTACTAGACAAAATTTCGTGCCAGTTTTAGATGATTTCGGTTCATTTATCGGCATTATCACACGTAAAGATATATTTAATTATATGGTCAAACGAATGAATCAGAAACAATCACATATCAATCAATCGAATGAAGAGCATTTGCATAATATTGATTAATAAATAAAACCGCCATTTTTGACGGTTTTTTTATTAGATATGAAATCTTCGTTTAAACTCTTCACGACTTGATTTCGAGGGTAAGATGAAAATTCCTAAGAGTGTGACCACTGCATATGTGAAAGATGCAGAAGAAGGCCATGTGACAACTGTAATGTCTAAAAGATTGAATAAACCAGGAACTAAACCAATGATCGACATGATAAATAAATTACCAAAGTATTCAAACCATTTTTTTCGGTTAAATATAATCAAGATGGATAATAATAACATATTCATCAAGAGAGTTAATGGAAAGACATAATCAATTGCCCAACCATAATCATTGATAGCTAAACCTAATAAAATGATTGTGAGACCAGAAACAACAATGATTTTTGAAACTCGTGATGTCCATGGCGTTGCTGGCCACATCATTAAAAACATGATGATAATATAGCCATTGGTCACTGCAACAACCCATGACCATGAAAGTTCTGGTCCAGTTAAATAATCAACATAGATAGATACTAAAGCACAGATAATATTTAAAAATATAAAAAGACGATAGAAGAATTGTGCTTTAGGTTTTTTTTGAATGAGTGAAAATTTATAATACGTTGGTTTATCTTGGTCTTCCTTGAGTTCATTGTTGCAAAATAAGCAGTGTTCTAAATCCGTATCATAGTGGACATGACAATTTTTACAATATTTCATCATAGCCCTCCCGGTAATTCGTATCAAGTGTAATATCGATGCCTTCAGCCACTAAATATTGAACAAAGAAATTCATGATGGACAAATCTTTGAGTGGAGAAGCAAGTAATATATTCGTTTTATCATGGATTGAAATACCTGTCATTGCAATGCCATATCCAGCATTTACGAAATCTGCATCTAAAACTTTATGCTTCATACTGTCTGGAAGATCGACAATGCCTAAGTTCGAGAATGAAACGGTTGAAATTGATTCGCCTAAAATGTTATAACCAATTTTAAACGCAATAGTTTTAAGTGCTAAAGGTAAAATCCGGATGAAAAAATTCTTTTCAAAGCCAACAAGTGCACTAATTCGTCCATGCAAAATATTTTTATCGAGCTGCTCAGTAAATTGGTTCTTCGTGACTTCAAGCATTTCTTCAAATGTCCATTTTGGTTTATCTGCATCATAGGAAGCTTTAATAAATAGTGAGAAGTTTCTTAATGTAATCGAATCAAAATAAGGTCTTAGATTGACGGGAATTAGTGCTTTAATCGGTTTTTTCTTTCCAACAAAATCTAAAGATTCTTTGTAAATGCTATATGCAAACAAAGCTGTTAAATACTGAGTGAGTGTCACTTGGTATTTTTCTTTGATCATCTTTATAAATGTTTTTGTATTAAAGGATATTTTAAGAAGAAAAACCCAATGTCGTCCAAAACTTTCGCCTGTAATTTTATATGCTTTATCTTCTTTTAAATTCAATTTATTAGATTTATCATAATTGGAAACAAAATTATCTTCACTCTCTTTTTTTGAGTAAGGTTTTTCAGATAGAATTTTCCCTTCAGATGAAAGATCAAACCCTCTTAAACGAAAATAAGTGAATGTTATGGATTTTAAAAAATGTAAAGCTCCAGAACCATCTGATAAAGCGTGGAAAGTTTCAAGTGTTATCTTATTATCTAAATAGTATACTTTAAATAGATAGCCATTATTTTGATCAGGTTTAAAATATTTACAGATTTGAGCAATTTCAGGTTCAACCACAAAAAACCGATGATTATGGGAGAAATAGTTCCAGAAAAGTCCATTTTTTAAAGTGACTGAAAAAGTTTCAAAGCGAGGAAGTATTTGATTTACAGCTTGTTCAAGAATGTCAGGGTCAATAATTTCATCAAGATAAAATGATAAACGGAAAACATTGCTCCGTTCATCTTGAGAAACAGCAGGAAATATTTTAGCTGCATTATCGAGTTTGTACCAGTATTTGCTTTTTCTCATAGTAAGTAACTCCTATTTTTAATATGTTTTTATTATACCTTTTTTTAATCTCAAAGTCATTAAAAAGAAACATTTCGAATTCGAAGCATTATCCGTAAAATTGTCACTAAATTTGGTAAAATAATATGTGAACGGAGGGTTAAAATGAAACCACTTATTGGAATGCACCATGTTACGGCTATGACATCAAGTGCAGAAAAAATTTATGAATTTTTCACATATGTTTTAGGTTTAAGACTCGTAAAAAAGACGATTAATCAAGACGATATTCAGGCTTATCATTTGTTTTTTGCTGATGATCGAGGAAGTGCAGGTACCGATGTAACTTTTTTTGATTTCCCTGGAAATCAGAAAGCAGTCAAAGGAACCAATGAAATTGCGAAAACTGGATTACGTGTCAAAGATGATCGATCGATTCACTATTGGAAAAATAGATTCGAAAACTTAAAAGTAGCCCATGAAGATATAAAAGAAATATTTGGTCGTAAAGTATTGTTTTTCGAGGATTTTGATGGTCAAGAATATTATTTAATCTCAGATGAAAACATAAAGGGCGTTAAACCTGGAATTCCATGGGATTTAGGTCCCATTCCAAATGAATTTGCAATCATTGGTTTAGGACCAATCTATTTTCGTGTCAATGATTTGATGAGAATGGAAAAAGTCTTAACTGAATACTTAACCTTTGAATATTTGGATTGTGAAGAAAACTTGTACATTTACCAAACTGGTGAAGGTGGAAATGGCGGGTCTGTCATTGTTGAAAAAACAATCAATATGTCACAAGGTTACCAAGGTTATGGTGCCATACACCATGTAGCATTTGGAGTTTCAAATACAAAAGATATTCAATTATGGATTGATCATCTAAACAAAATTGGCGCGAGACATTCAGGTTTTGTTGATCGTTTCTATTTTAAATCGTTATACACAAGACTTTATCCAAATATCTTATTTGAATTTGCAACTGAAGGACCAGGATTTATTGATGATGAAGAACCTTATGAGACACTCGGAGAACTTTTGGCATTGCCTCCTAAATTTCGAGGAAGGCGTGATAAAATCGAAAAGCTTGTTCGACATATTGATACAAAACGAAGTGACAAAAATTTTAAGAAGGAGTATTTAAACGATGGAAAATAATCTTGATTTTAAATTAACTGCAGTATTATTTCGTGCAATGCAACATGTTCAATCCTTGATTGCTAAAGACATCGAGTCTTATGGTTTAAATAGTACTGAATTTGGCACTTTAGAAATGCTCTATCATAAAGGTCCAAGAACGAATCAAACCATCTCTAAAAGACTTTTAATGGCGAATAGTAGTATGACTTATACCATTGATAAACTTGAAAAAAAGAAATATGTTTCACGTTTTAAGAATGATAAAGATCGTCGAAACACAGAAATATCTTTGACAAATTCAGGGAAAATATACATTTCAACGATTTTAAAAACACATGAAGAAACATTAAGAGAACTTTATAAGATTTTAAATGAAGAAGAAAAACGTTTGTTGATAGAACTCATGAAAAAGCTTGGTTATTATGCAGAAAAGCTTAAAGAGGTTTAAAATGAAACATATTTTTAAACAAGGGACTAATGGTAAAACAATCATCCTATTACATGGAACAGGCGGTAATGAACATGATTTAATTGAAATTGGGGATTTCATTGATCCAGAAGCTAATCTATTAGGGATTCGAGGTAATGTGTTAGAAAATGGATTACCAAGGTTCTTTAAAAGACTCTCATTTGGTGTTTTTGATGAAGATAATTTGATTGAAGAAACACATCATCTTCAAGAATTTATCGATGAATCCATTGCAAAATACAAACTAGACCCAGAAAAAATGAGTGCGATTGGTTATTCAAATGGCGCAAATATCCTTGCATCTTTATTACTTTTTCATCCAAATATGATTAAAAAAGCAATGTGTTTACATGCGATGGTACCAATCAGAAATATTGAAGTTAAGAGACATTTAAACACAAAAGTACTTTTAACTTTAGGTATAGAAGATGAAATTGTGAATCCTAATGAAGTATTTGAACTTAAAGAAATGTTTGAAATTCGAGATATCAAAGTTGATTTATTTGAAACTCCATATTGTCATCAAATCACAAAAATGGAACTAAATCATCTAAAAAAATGGTATAATAACAACTAAATACAGGAGGTTTTTATCATGTTTAATATAAGTGTAGAGGATATCAAACTTGTTAAAGAAAAATATGTCACCTCAATGAATCCATTTACCATTTCGAATTTTCCTCCAAAAGAGAAACGAAAATATATTTTACTTTGCATGATTGTTCATTTATTTGATGAGAAACGACAATATACTGAAAAAGAAATCAATGAGATTCTAAAGTATGTTTATCAAGATTATGCCATTATCCGTCGATACTTAGTAGATTATCGATTTATAGATCGTCTGGCCGACGGTAGTGCATATTGGCTTATTGTCGATAAAAATGACTATATCCATTATATTTAAAGCCAAAAAAGAGGGAAGAGATTCCCTTCTTATTGTTTCATCGGTTTGTATTGCTTAATCGATAAGAGTACTTTTTTGCGTTTTATACGCTTCATTTCTGATAAAAATATCATAGTATCACGCAATGTTTCTTCAAAATCGCGGATTCGATAATTCAAGTGATGACTTGCTTTTTCATGGCTGAAATATGAATTACTCCGCAATGTATAGAGCGAATATTTAGTATAGATTGGTGGAAGTTTTCTTAGACGATAATAGATTTCTGCAAGTGGTGCTGAAACTTTTGCAAACCAAAATGGAAGCACATGAATAGAAAATCTCTTTCCGGATAATTTTTTTAATAGATCAAACATTTGTTTAAGTTCAACACGATGACCAGATAATATATAACATTCACCAACTTTTCCATGGTCAATCGTATTGATGATGCCATGACTGACATCTCTAACATCAACAAAGTCATAAGCACCATCAACCCTTGATGATAAATAGCCATTCATGTACTCTTGAATCATCATGGTCATATGGGCTTTTCCATAATCATTGGGTCCGATGATTCCAGAGGGATGAACAATGATCGCGTTCAAACCTAATTTAACATGATCTAAAACATATTGTGATGCGATGGCTTTTGATTTTGCATAATCATCAACAACTAATTCAGGATCAAAATGATCAATTTCATGGATGATTTGTTGATCAGTGTTTTCTGGGATAGCATGGACAGATGAAATATAGATAAAACGATGAACATTCTTTTGAGTCGCTAAATCGACAAGTTTTTTTATTCCATTGACATTGACGTCATAGAGCAAATGATTCTTTTTTTGAGCGATTGAGACAATACCAGCAGTATGAATGACAATCATAGAGTCATCGGATCTTAAAAGAAGCTCAAGTGTTTTTTGATCTCGAATATCACCTTGAATAATTTCACAGCCTAAATTTTCTAAAAGTGTTGTAGGGTCGTTTTTCAAAATAAGTCCACGAACATGTTTTCCTTGTTCACGTAATTTTCTGACAACACTATTTCCTAGATGACCATTAGCACCAGTTACAATATAGAGTTCACTCATACAAATCACCTCTCACCTTGAACATAATCTTAATGTTAGACTAAATCAATCATTAAGGGGGAATTTGTGATAATGTGTTAAACTTGACACAATTCATTTAAAAATGGCATCAATAATTACAAGAAGAGCATCTGAAATTTCTTCAACACTCATCGAAAAAGTATCCGGTTTATCTTGAACTTGTTCATGTGCATATGGGACATGAACAAATAATGCTTTTGTATGAAGATGATGTGTGTGAATATAATGATAAACACCATACATCAAATGATTACACACATAAGTACCCGCAGTGTTCGATATTTTTGTGGGATATCCATTTTGCATGAGTTCTAACATAATTGGTTTTAAATCAAGGTTTGTTTGATATGCAGTTGGACCACCAATTTCAATCATCGATTCATGCTTAATAACACCATCATTATCCGCTAATTCATTGTCATCTAAATTTACTGCGAATCTTTCCAGTGATATTCCTTGTCTTCCTGCAGCTTGTCCAACCATTAAAACGAGATCGACGTTATGATGCTTTAGCAGATGTGTGATGGATTCAATCGAATTTTCAAAAGTCGTGGGTATACATAATTTAAGTAGATGATATTGATTAGACTCTAAGATTTTAATGGCTTCATAAGAAGGATTTATTTTCTCACCACCAAAAGGTGTAAATCCACTGAGACATACAGTTTTCATCATCGTCACCCCTCGTATAATATGTAGTGTAG
>DITP01000064.1 GCA_002422135.1 Acholeplasmataceae bacterium UBA6181 | reverse complement strand
ATCGTAAAGATTAGTCCAAAAACAATACCCATTACTAAAAATCCTGTTTTAGGCACATCAAAACGGTTAATGATCATATTAGGTATAAGTCCTGCAAGAATGGCAGATAAGGCGGAAAAAATCATTCGAAATCCTGTATATTGTCCTCTTAAATGATATTGACTAATCATATCTGGGAGAAGCGCATTATAAGGAACCATGACAATGGTAAATCCTGTTGAGAATAGAAGAAACATCACTAAATAAAAGATATATTGGACAAATGGTGAACCACCAACAGTTAACCAAATCATCATGAATGTAATACCGGCAACAAAGCTGCCAATCAATAGATAAAACCGTTTTGCACCATATTTAGATCTGGTTTTATCAACAATTGATCCCATGAGAGGATCGGTAATCGCATCGTAAATTTTCCCAATCAGTGGAATGGTTCCTGCCCAAATCGCATTCATTTTTACAACATCAGTTAAGAACACTAAAAATAGTATACTGATGATGAGAAAGGCACCACCACCGTATATATCAGCAATCCCATAACCAAGTTTACCGCGTAAACCATGCTCATTTTGTTTCATGAAAATTCTCCTTTATTTGATTGTACAATGTATGTTTTACTTTATTATATCACTAAAATGTAAATCGATTAAGCCAATCTTTTCATACCTTGACAGATTAGGTATGAAATGTTAAGATAAATACATAAAGACGTTAGGTATGGAGGGTATGATGCACCAAAAAATTATAGACTATGTCAATTATCAATTTCGGTTTGATAAAAGGGAAAACATTGAATCAATCAAACAAGAAATGATTGCCAATCTTATAGATCGATATGATGACTTAATCAGCAAAGGAATAGACGAAAAAACTGCTTATATTGAAACTGTAAAAAGAATTGGTAATCTTGATGAAACAAATGAGAATAAAGTTGATGACATGTATATTCAAAAACCCTCATGGGCTTTAGTGTCCATGATGACAGTAAGTGTACTTGCCATAGGTGGCTTAGCTTTATCACTCATTTCAAATCTAGTTGGATTATTGATTACTTTAGGTAGTATAGGGTTATTTGCTACTGCAAGTTATGCACTTTATGCAGATTCACAGCACAGAAGAGCACTCGAACATGACATTGATAGCCAAAAGTCATATTTTCAAATCATATTAAAAACATTCAATCGAAATTACATCATATGGTCAATGGCCATCGCGATTGTGTTTTCGAGTCTAATTCTAAACTTTATATTCTTATTATCAGCAGATTCCATCTCACAAATAGTCCTAGAAGGTAGTTTTGGACAAGTCATCGCTGCTTTCCTTTTTGTATGGTTTATCATTTTTATCATTTTATTTGTGATATTAAAATCACTGCAAGGTTATCTCTATAAAAAATATATTTACATCACTGGTGATTCAATGTCAAAAGAAGATCCAAGCCAAACAATTTTAATGACCCAATTTAAACAAGGTTATGAACTGGTGTTATTTCTTTATGTGATGCTAACAACACTTACTATATGGGCGCTCCCTATTTCATATTATGAACAAGTTAATGGTGGTGGTTTCGGATTTGACACCTCTTATATAGGTGCTATTGGTGATTTTCCATGGTTTATAATGCCTGTTGTTTTAAGTATTGGCGTATTAATCTATATGGGCAACAATTTAAAAACGACCAAAAGTCCCAAGTGGCTATTATGTGTTCTATCATCTATCACATATATTGGATATATCGTTACAATTCTTATTCACCAAAATGTTTTACGTGGTTTACTTGAAGCTAGATTGACCGCCATTTCAATATTTCTTATGCTATCAGTCATTGGTCAATTGATATATTTCTTGAGTTCTATCAATAGAAAGAAGTGATATCATGATTTTAATCGGCGATCTTATAAGAGGCCATACCGAAGCAATTATTTTATCCATTTTAGATAAAGAAGATTCCTACGGCTACAAGATTAACCGAACCATTGAAGAGATTTCACAAGGAGAACTCCTCTTAACTGAGGCTACAATGTATTCTGTATTTAAAAGACTAGAAAAAAATGAATATATTCAATCTTATTGGCAAGAAGGCATCAACCATGTGAATCGGAAATATTACGCGATTACGCCACAAGGGCGATTATACTTAAACGAACACAAACATTCTTGGCATAAATTATCTAAGATCTTAAATGAGTTTTTAAAATAAAGGAGAACCATCATGAATTATTTAATTCTAGGCATTATTATCGTCGTTTCAATTTTTGAGATTGTGGTTGATTTACTGAATTATAAATATCGTCATACACCTTTAAAAGAACAAGTGAGATATATTTATGATGAAGATAAGTACAAAACATCACTAGATTATACAATGGCAAACTTTAAACATAGTCTTATATTTTCAACATTTAAGACAATACTGTTAATTATTTTACTCATATTAGGTTTTTTTGGATGGCTTGAAGGATTTGTACAAAATCTCACTAATCACGCCATTTTACAGACTTTATTCTATTTACTTTCATTTTATCTTTTCAATTTAGTGGTCAATTTACCTTTTAGATATTATCGAACATTTGTCATTGAAGAAAAGTTTGGATTTAACAAGACAACTAAAAAAACATTTTTCTTTGATTTATTCAAATCTGTTCTACTTGTTATCGTATTTGGTGGTGGATTGATTGCTTTACTCAATGCATTATACTTATCATTTATTAACGATATCATGCTCTTTATTGTAGGCGCTTTATTCTTTATTATAATCATTCAAATACTCATGTTTTTACTCAATGGGTTTTTTGTGAGAATCTTTAATAAGTTAACACCATTAGAAGACGGATCACTAAAACAAAAAATTGATGATCTTGCATCAAAATTAGGATTCAAGGTGAATCGAATTTTTGTGATGGATGCATCGAGAAGATCGACAAAACTTAATGCATTTTTTACAGGGATTGGAAAAGCAAAACAAGTGGTTTTATATGATACATTGATTGAAAAAATGACCGAAGATGAAGTTGTTTCCGTATTAGCACATGAGTTGGGACATGCAACGCATAAAGATGCACCTAAAATGTTATTTCGAAATATGATGATGTTTGCCATATATGCCGTTGCATTAGGACTATTACTCACGATGCCTTCATTTTCAACAAGTTTTGGACTTTCAGGTATTCATTTTGGGTTCACCTTAATTTTAATGACGATCATACTAGGACCTATCGATATTATATATGGAATAGTTTCAAATTATTTTATGCGAAAAGCTGAATATAGAGCGGATGCATTTGCTAAACTTCATACTTCTAAAGAAACGATGATGAGTGCCCTTATTACTCTTGTGAGAGAGGACTTTACAAATCTATCACCACACCCTCTCTATGTTTTTATTCATTATTCACATCCACCAATGAGCGAAAGATTAAAAGCGCTAGAAGATTAAAAAATATTGGTTAAAAAAAGAAGACGCAATGATACCCATATTGCGTCTTTTTCTCATATTTAACATTAAGTGTAATAACACATATTACATGTGAATGTTTTTAGTTAACATATACATGGTAGAGTGAACATGGTCATACACATGGTGTTAACTCCTATGGATGATCATGAAGGGGTATTAAAATGAAGGGTTTAAAACGAAATAGAGGATTAAAGATTTTTACCTTGTTACTTTCAATAGGATTATTGTTTACTTTGATGGCGTGTAATCCAAAAACTGATGATTCAATTGCTGTTACAAGCGTATCGATTACAAGTACAACAGCATTAACAAGCATATCAACACATAGAGGCACATTACAGTTAAAAGCCAATGTATTGCCAATTGATGCGACTAATAAACTTGTGACATGGTCAGTCCTGAATGGAACAGGCACTGCAACCATTAATCAAGAAGGTATCTTAAGTGCATTGACAGATGGAATTGTGACTGTCAAAGTTGTATTAAAGAGTAATGAAAGTGTTAGTGATAGTCTTGCAATTACGATTTCAAATCAAGTTACAGACAATAAAGCACCTTTAGCTACTGAGATTACACAGGCTAACGTCAATTTAAGTGAAACAATGACTGGTACAAGTTCTGATGAATTTGTGGCATCGATTGAATGGGTTTTAGCATCTGATAAACAAACATATATAGATGCCATAACACAAGCCGAAACAACTTTAACAACTGCTACACTAACAGACGCAGAAGTCAATGCAGCAGTTAATGCACTTGAACTAGCAACAACCATCTTTAATAATGCAAAACAAATGGGTACTAAATCAATTGATAACATTAATTTAGGTTCTGCTGATGAATTTGTAATATTATCCAAAACGGGAATTTCAACAACAGGAACAACTCAAGTTATTGGAAACATCGGTGTTAGCCCAGTTTCTGCATCATATATTACTGGATTTGGACTTATCATGGATGCAGGAAATGAGTTTTCGACATCATCATTGTTAACAGGAAAAATATATGCAGCCGATTATGCAGTACCAACTCCTGATTATTTAACAACAGCAATTGCTGATATGATGATTGCATATAATGATGGACAAGGAAGAACTGCAGACTATACAGAATTATACACGGGCGATTTAAGTGGTAAAACACTAAATGCTGGCGTATACAAGTGGAGCAATGATGTTCTTATCAATACGGACCTAACACTAAACGGAAATTCAACAGATGTGTTTATCTTTCAAATTGCTGGCACATTAACTATGGCTGCTAATACGAAAATTACACTAACTGGTGGAGCACTTCCTGAAAATATCTACTTTGTAGTTGCTGATACAGTAGCTATCGGTACTGGATCAGATTTCCAAGGTGTGATCTTATCAATGACAAACGTTAGTATGGGCACAGGTTCAACAATTATGGGTATGATTTATGCACAAACAAGTGTATCACTCGATGCCACTGTTGTGACTAAACCATAGATTTAACTAAGAAAAGAGGATAAAATTATGTATATTTTATTATGGTTATTATTTGGAGCAGCAGTGGGTTGGATTGCAAGTTTGTTGATGAAGTCAAATCGTCGAATGGGATTAGTTGCTAATATCATATTTGGTTTGATTGGTTCTGCTTTAGGCATGTGGTTAATGGATGTATTAGGTTTAGGAACCGTTGATGCATTTACATTCTTAGGATTATTAGTATCCGTAGGCGGAGCAGCATTATTAATATTTATAGTCAGAACTCTTACAAAATAATAAATATTCAACTAAAAGTGGACAACTTGTCCACTTTTTTTACTTAATAGGAAATTCTATTT
>DITP01000030.1 GCA_002422135.1 Acholeplasmataceae bacterium UBA6181 | reverse complement strand
ATTTTATCTGCTATAGGAGGTTTTTACAGTTTATCTAATAAATGTACTTGACTTTTAATAGTTAGTTACCTTCTATTTAAATATTATATCATTATTATCGCTTCATTATCTCTTCTTTTTTGGGTATAAGCTATGCATGTTATAGATTAAACTTAAAAAGGTTGATAATTATTTGATTTTTTAAAAAGCTATGCTATAATAGAAAACGCGGCTATAAGAAGCCTCCTTAGCTCAGTTGGTTAGAGCNNCTTAATCAGTGGGTCCACGGTTCGAATCCGTGAGGGGGTACCATCGCTAACTAAAGGATGTTTATCGTCCTTTTTTTATTTTTATCACAAATTTGTGTAAAACTATGTTTTATCGTATAAAGGAAACATCTATTTTGGTATAATCACATTACTGACCGAATGTTCGGTCGAGCAATCATAATATTTAATGCCACAAGGAGATAACATGAGCAAATATAGCGTCAAAAAACCAATAACAGTTTTAATGGGTGTAATGATTATTATCGTATTAGGCGTCTTTTCAGTGACTCGCCTGCCTTTAACTTTATTCCCAGAAATTAACTTACCCTATGTCGTAACCATCACAGATTATCAAGGTGCTTCTCCTGAAGAAGTTGAACTATATATCGCAAAACCGATTGAAAATGCGGTATCTACTATTGGTAACTTTGATGAAGTTCAATCGATATCAAATGAACATTTCGGCATATCAATTGTTACATTCCAAGAAAATACCAATATGGATACTGTAGTCGTTGAACTTCGTGAACTACTCAATAACACGAATTTCCCAGATGGCGTCGGTTCGACAAGGATTTTAAGAATCAGTCCAGATATGTTACCTGTCATGACAGTCACTCTTTTTAAAACTTATGATGCATCAATTTCAGATGAAGAGGCTTTGATTAGAAATACAGAGTGGATTGAACGTCATTTAATGCTTGAACTACAAAGCATCCCAGGGGTTGCTGATGTTTCTATTTCAGGTCAAGCAGATGTTATTTTAGAAGTTAAACTAGATAATGAAAAACTTAATCTTTATGGATTAACTGAAGACATTGTTTTGCAAACGATTGAAGATCAAAATGTTGGAGGTTTAATTGGCATAGCATTAGATAATGGCGAACTTAGAATGCTTTATTTAGGAAATATACCTTCTTCTTTGGAAGATATCAAAGCATTACCAATTACATCGTTTGAACAAACTGTTTTAAAACTTGAAGATTTAGTCTTAACTGATGGAATTCGTTATGTCAATGCGAATACCGAATCTTATTCTAAAATCAATGGTATGCAAGGCATTCAAGTATCATTTCAAAAGCAATCGAACTATGGGATCACCGAAGTTACGGATGAAATCATTGCGAAGCTTGATGGCTTAATGGCACTAGAAGGTGATGACGCTAACTATTCGATTTTACTAGACCAAGGTGAATACATTAATCTTGCGATTAGTTCTGTATTAAATAACATCATTATTGGTGGTATTTTGGCTATCTTTATTCTTTTCTTATTCTTAAGAGATGTCAAACCTACTTTGATTGTTGGATTATCGATTCCAATTTCGGTGGTTGCTGCATTCATGCTGATGTATTTTTCAAACGTATCATTAAATATTGTATCGATGGGAGGATTAGCATTAGGGATTGGTATGCTTGTTGATAACTCCATTGTCGTCATTGAAAATATTTATCGAATGATTCATGAAGGTAAATCAAAAACAGAAGCTGCTGTTGAAGGTGCCAAACAAGTAGCCGGAGCCATTACAGCTTCAACAATCACAACAGTCGCTGTATTCTTACCCATCATTTTTGTTCAAGGCTTAGTTGCTGAAATATTTTTAAGTATGGCACTAACCATTGCGTTTTCACTTGGTGCAAGTTTAGTTATTGCTCTCACTGTTGTTCCATCGATGGCATCACGTATGTTAAATGTAAAAGAACAAAAGAAACCCTCAAAATTCTTAGATAAAGCAAAAGGCAGTTATGAGAAATCAATTAATTTTGCGATGCATCATAAAATTCTTTCTATCTTCATTGTTTTATTCATGCTTTTCGGTTCATTTCTTCTAGTTTATCAAAAAGGATTTATCTTACTACCAGAATCAGATGAAGGAGCCATCACTGTTTCAATTGAAACAACATCAGATGTTTTATTTGCTGATAAGGCTATTTTTGCAGATTTATTAAGTGATGAAATTCTTGCCATTGATGATGTTGAAACCGTTTCTGCTTCAATTTCTAACCAATCTGGATTCGGTTTTGGTCCGATGATGGCTTTGGGTGGTAGTGCACAAGGCAATATCAGTATGACCATCAATCTAAAAGATAACAGAAAAGATTCTACAACTGAAAATGAGATGATTTTAAAAGCGCTGGTTAATGATTTCATCAATGATAATGATGTAATATCATCTAATCGTATCTTTGAATACAGTGTTGTTGCACAAAATAGTACTGCAGCGCTTACTGGTGTTAGTGGTATCAATATCAAAGTCGCAGGTTATGATTTACTCACACTTGAAAAAATAGCCAATGATATTACATCAATCTTGGTGGAAACTGAAGGTGTTATTAAAGCTGATAATGGCATCTCAGTTGGATCTGAGAATGTCAAAATTACGATTAATCAAGACCAAGCGATGCTGCATCATTTAACCAATCAAGATGTGATGGATAACATAAGTTATTTATATCAAAATCTTGATCAGTTAGGTACAACTAGACAGGTGATTGTCACAATTGAAGGTGTCGATTATACCCTTGAGATTCCAACAGATTCACTAAATCAAGGCATTAGTTTTGACATCTTTGGTGATTATAAAAACTTCTTATCTGGCATCATGCTCTTTGATGATGAAACAAGATTATTAATCGATCAATATGTGGCTTCATCAAATCAATCGATCTATGTGATGAATGCCTTTTTACCAACATATGTTCCTGGAACACCTATAAAATTTATAATCAATCCATTCTTAAGAGTTCAACATAACGAAATCATTATGGATTTAAATCCGGTATCAGAAAATCCAACACTTCTGTCGTTATCCTTAGCTTCATTATTCACAGATGATGTATCAAGTATAACATCGGTTGAACGCATCACAGGTTTTCAAACTATCCAGACTGATGGTAATAACCGATATGTCAATGTTACCGCTCAAATTGATCAAAATTTGAATGTGACGATTGTCAGTGATAAAGTGATAGATGCCATTAACAACTACTTAGATAGTCCATTATACGCATCATATGGTGCTGGATATCATGTGACTTTTGAAGGTGAAAATGAAGAAATCATGAAAGCAGTTTCTGACCTAGCATTAGCTGCGATTGTTGCAGTTCTTCTTGTCTACATGATTATGGCCATTCAATTCCAGTCCTTAGTCTATCCACTCATAATTCTTGGTACAATTCCATTAGCCTTCACTGGAGGACTTATTGCCCTTTTGATTACGAATTCTTATTTAAGTTTAGTATCAATCATGGGTCTTATTATCTTGATTGGGATTGTCGTTAATAATGGTATTGTTTTAATTGACTATATTAACAAACTGAGAGAAAATGGGATGCAAGTTAAAGAGGCGATTATCAAAGCTGGTCAAACCAGATTGCGTCCAATCTTGATGACCGCATTAACCACCATTTTAGCTTTATTAACACTTGCCTTAGGATTTGGCGAAGGATCAGAACTCTTACAACCCATGGCAATTACTGCAATTGGTGGACTTATTTATGCGACCATATTGACACTTTATATTATTCCTGTATTATATGCTTCTATTAATCGTAAAAAAATTAAGTTAGAGGAATCAGGCTATGATGCAAACTAAAGATCGGATTATCGATTTCATGATATCTCATATTAAAAAAGGGGATTGCTTGAAAACTATCCATCGCACATATTGCTCAGAAGCGGGAATTGAAAAGAGTACAGTTTATGAATATTTTGAAAATGAACACACTATATGACCCTACGGGAGTAATTGAAAAAATTCTCCATATTGAAGAGAAAATTCAAGAACGTTTTACAAAGATATTTCAAAAAGGACTTGATGAAAACATCATCATTGTTCTCTTGAGATTCCAAATCTAAAATAAAAGACCAAAATTTTTGGTCTTTTTTAATGGTTTGTATTAATTTCTAATCCATTTTGAAACTTAAGAATTCCATTTTCTTCAAATACGCTTATTTCGGTTTCAAAGATCAACCATTTAAATCCTTTTTCGATGGTAGGTATACGAAATAATAGTTCATTTTGCATATTGTTAAAATCGATAATACAAATGACTCCAGAATCCGTACCAATACCTTCAAACATGCCATCTCCAGCAATTGATTTCATAAGATAAATGTCAATATCATCAACCATGATTTTTTTGAATCTTATGTCATCTTCATAGACTTTATCCCATAACTGATTGATAAACTTGATGGCAACTCCTTTTTTTTGAATCACAATGCTTGGATCGCCTAAAAAGTATTTCCCAGGGTTTAATATATATGGATTATTCATGAATTAAGTCACTCCATTTTTCAATCCACATCGATAGAGATTCAACAGGTTTTAAATCTTCAATCGTCTTTTCTTCAAAAATAAGATGGGCATATTCTGGTTTATCAATAAAAGGATTTCGATTATTTTGCGCTTCATAAATACTTTGATTACGAGCTCTTTCAAAATCGCTAACTGGATCTTCCTTATGCCATTCAAGTAGTGTGGTTAAAATACCCATGACTGCACCTTCTGGTATATAGGCATCAAGATCATCTAAATTATCATCACGAAGTTCTAATTGTTCATACATGATAACCATATAAAAGATAATTCTTGCAACATCGCCTTTATGTTCGTCACCGGGATAAAAGCCACCATCATCTGTAATTTGAGCTTCTCCGTTACCATCTGAATAAAAGCGGTCACCTCTTCTTGAATTTACGGATGGTGTGACAGCTCTTAAATTATGTAAGTCATTGCTATCGTTTTATCAGAATTATCTACCCGATCGACCCCAAGTCTTGAATTAGGCCACACATGTTCACGATGCCATGATGTTTCATCCCAAACTGCAGGAGCTAAAACGCCATCATAAATATTCCATACTTTTGTTGGATCTTCTAGACTTCGATCTGCATCTTCTAAGTACTCACGGGCTTCGCCATACGATGTCGGCTCAAAATTGGTATTTAAAAGTGTATGCATGGCTTCTTTTAATGCATCACCTTCAAGTCCATTAAGTGATGCATAATATGTGTTATCTGCTACCAATGAATAATAATAAAAGCCTTGTGCATTTTGAGATGAGCTATAAATGATATCTTCATCTTCGTCTTGAGAACGTATATAGAAACTAACAGAAAGTATTAAAACACCCAATATAATCATACCTAAACGGTATACGGGTGATCGTTTTATTTTTTTACGTTTTTGCCACTCACGATAATATTTGTCTCCCGTATAAATCCCTACTTTCTGTGATAAATACCTTTATTTCCATAGATTATATTTGCTGGATGAATGAGTTCAATTTGGTCTTGATCAACGATAATTAAACCATCATCTGGTAATCCAAAAATCGGTTCTCTATATGCTCGAAATACTTTGCGCATCCCCTTTTTTTGTTGAACTCTTCTTCGATAGTGTGTCTCAACAAAAAATCCTGATAATAAATCTAGTCCTTCTTCATAAGTAAATCGTTTATAATCAACATCTTTTGAAATGTAATAATCTTTAAATTGAATCATTGTACCTGCAGATGATCCAATAAAATGACCTTGATGGGATTCAATGACCTCTTTTAGTCCAAGCGCTTTAATTCGCCCCATAAAAAGGTCGGGTGCACCACCTGGAAAATACAAAATATCAGCTTCTTTAATCTTTTTAGCTGCTTGATCGCTGCTATCCTTTTGATTCAAAATCCATGATATTTGTTGAGGTTTAATCCCGTAAATTGAAAACTGTTCAACCATTTTTTCATAATATTCACCACCTGGTGAATAAAATTCTTCATATGTTTTTTGATCTTTAAATTGATTATTAAAATAAGATAATGCGATAAAACAAACTTTCATGTCTTTTTTTATATACGGTGAAACATGAGGGATGATACTCGGATCACCTAAAATACCTCGACTCATTAAGATGTGTGCCATATTGAATACTCCTTTTTTATACTAATAGTATATCATGACATAAGTTTCATGTCTTTTTAATAACGCTTAAATAAAAAGGAATGAAATTTTCATTCCTTCGATTGATTAAATTTTCATAACTGCAGCTAAAGCAGCTTCGAAAACCTCATCTTCTGTCATTTTCGAGGTCTCAATCACCACATATGGAATGTCATAGACTTCACACTGTGCTTTGATTTTGATCACATAATCTGAGAGTAGACTTCTAAAATAAGCTTCATTTTGATCAAAATTATCGATTTCTTGTTCTCTACCTCTTGCCATCACACGCGCTTTGAAATGCCCCCAATCGACGCTTAATATGATGTATAAATGTGGTTTTTCAATTTGATTCATATAGGCATGAAAGACACCATTATACATATTCATAATCGTTGGCATATGTTTCAAATTATGCTGAGCAAATAACCAATGCTCGACTAAATCTCGATCCACGATAAAGTTTCCTTGGTATTTTTGTTGATTCAACCAGTGATTATGAATGAAATATATTTGTAAAAGCATTTCGACATTCTCTTTTTGTTCGTAAAGCCAGCCTAGTAGTGTATTAAATACCACATCATCTTTTTCGAACTCTTCCATGACGGGTAAATCTAATGCCTTACCTAAGCGATTCACTAACGATGATTTCCCGGAAGCAATCATTCCACCGACAGAAATTTTCATAAAAATTCTCCTTCTATAGTTTATTCGTTGTCAGATAATCAATGTGAAGTTTTTCAAATTCAATCGCCATTTTAGGGTCATCTACCGTGAATGTCCCGATTTTGAAACCTTCATTTTTTAATCTTTTCACAAGGTCTTTTTTAATCATCTCTTTAGGCATTGATAAATCAATTTGGTTGACGCGACATTCATAAATAATTTCATCATTGATGGTTTCAGTCAATAATTGGAGTTCACAATTAGAAATTGCTCGTACATATTTTAAATAATTAAGATTAAATGAAATAACAATCGCATGTAATCCTGGATGATTATCCATCGTTTCAACTAGATCAGTTAATTGTGTAATTTCATGAATTTTTTTAATTTCAATGACTGCAGTTTTATCATAATAAGTACAAATATCTATATATTCTTCAAAGGTTGGAATCTTTAAGTTGGGATACTGTTTAATTCTTGACCCTTTGATAATATTCATTGACGTGATTTCATCGAGCGTATAATCCATAATTGATCCTTGAAGACCTGTCATTCGCTTTAAATTTTCATCATGAAAAACAACAAATTTACCATCTTTCGTGGTATATAAGTCACATTCTATCCCATAAAAACGCTGTTTTTCACCAGCGAGTGTAAAAGATGGAACTGTATTTTCAGGAGCTTTGCTAGAGTATCCTCGATGTGCAATATATTTCATATTAACCTCATTGACAAAGATGTCAAACCTATTGTAGCACAAAGTCATTCGCGAAAGAAAGACTTCATGAATTAGTCATTTATTTCTTACCACGAAGATATGGTTTTGGATAATCTATTTCGATTCCAAAGTCTTTTGCTTGGTTAATCATCATATAGGGATCTCTTAATAAAACTCGTCCTAAATAAATAAGATCTGCTTGATTTGATGCAACTGCATAAGATGCTAGTTCTAAAGTTGTAATTAGTCCACCACCAATCACTGGAAGACCTGTTAATTCTTTGATTTTTTTAGCTAAATGTAATTGATAGCCTGGAAAAGCATTGATTTTAACTAAAATATTCCCTCCAGAACTCACATCAATCAAATCAACACCTAAATCTTTCACTTGATTGATAGCATCTGCTATCATTTCTGGCGTGACACCTTCTTTGACATATTCATAAGCACTGATTCTTATACATAGTGCTTTTTCTTTTGGCCATTCCGATCTAACTGCTTCAACAACTTCTTTTAAATACACTCGACCATCTTTATATTGATCAATACGATGATTTGAAATAGGTGACATAAATTGAAACATCAAGTAGCCATGAGCAGCATGTAACTCTAACAAATCATAATTCGCCAAATGGGCTCTTCTAGCTGCTAATTTGAAATCCTGAACTGTTTTTTTAATATCTTCAAGAGTCATTTCTCTTGGTGTTAAATAATCGCCACCATAAGTGATGGATGATGGTCCCACTGGATGTTCAACTTTCGCTTTACGACCTGCGTGATTAATTTGAATACCTGCAACGGATCCATTTTGATGAATTGCATCTGCAATTCTTTTCAATCCTGGGATATGTGAATCATCCCAAATCCCTAAATCATTAATCGAAATTCTACCATCTGGATCAATGGCTGTTGCTTCTTGGATAATTAATCCCACACCACCAATCGCTCTTGCTGCATAATGCGCCACATGAAAATCATTTGCATAACCATTAGTATCTGCACTATACATACACATAGGCGGCATGACAATGCGATTTTTAAGTTTTAAATTTTTTAATTCGAAAGGTTCATAGATCATTGTAAACGCTCCTTCAAAATTCTTATTTTTCGTTCTAAACTGGGCATTAAGTTCTTTCCATTTTTCTTTTAAATGGATTTGATTTGATGAATCAAGTAGTAAATAGCGTTGGATAAATAAAGCTACAATCAAAATGATGGGTATCGTCGGTGTTCCCGGACCAAACCAAAAAGTGATAACTGCTGTACCAATACCCTTCATCCATGCATCCCCAAAGATGACAAAAAGGACTGCCCACCCTTGAAATATCATATATGAAATGAAAAGTGAAATCAACCCACGAATCGATTTCATCGATTTGATGACTTCCCAAACCATGATAAAAAACTGAATCCAAAACCGCTTAAAACAATCCCACATTTTCATAAAAAAAGAACACAAAAATGTGTTATTTCTTCTGAACCTCAGGTTTTAAAATCCCTTGTTCGATTGCTTCTGGATATGGATAAGCTTCTTCACGCATCCGTTTGAATAGCACATAAATAAGTCCGCGTTCTTTATCAATACGTGTAATTACACCAAATCCTTTTTCATTTTCAACTTTAACTTTTTCACCAATTAGGTAAGTTTCATTACTCCAAGCCATGGTATTTCACCTCACGATTTATTATAGCATACATTCTACGATTTAGGTCGATAGGCTCTTAAAATTGAACCAATTAAAAATCGTCGATCAGGATCCTTTTGAGCTTTAAAAAATTGAAGTAATTTATAGGCATCTTGACTTGGATTCATCGACATAATCCCTTCTAAATCGGAATCATGAAGAGGATGTCCCGCATCATTTAAATTTTTCAACAATGGGTAGACAATTTTCTCATGTTTTCTTACAAACTTATAAAAGCTTTGCAAAAGCTTAGGGATAGGTGAATATAATGGTTTTTGTCTACGCTTTTCCATATCGAGAGCGATATCGTAAAGCTTAGCTACTTGGAAACGAATCATGTAAAGTAAAATTTCTTTTAACTCTGCATCTTTTTCGTTCCAGGATAAAAGACTCAAAAGTAAATTTGCACGCCATAAAAACCGGTGTGATGAAGATTCATCAGCATCATAGGTTTCTTTAAATAACTGAATGATACGTTGTAAAGATTCCATATTAATGGTTTCATGAAATACAGCAAGCTGTTCTGGAATATCTGTGGTTGCTTGATCGTGTTTAAGATAGCGTTCAATATCATTTAATACGATGACTTTTTCTTTTTTATATTGAATAATTAGTGGTTCAAAATAGACGTCTTTCGTTTCAACTCTTAATCTGTTTTTCTCATAGATATAAGTCTTATATGTCATTTTTTCTTTCGATAGATTGGTGGTATCTAGCACTGAGAAACCCATACCGCCATTAGGATAAGTTCTATGTGTTGGGTGCCCAACTATGTCGTTTCTAATGTATTTTAGTTCATGAAGTGTTTTATTTTGGTTAATGTTAATAGGGTATTTGTACCTAGTAAGCCCTATAGATAAATCGTATAGAGCATCAATTGCGACAAAAAAGCCTTGTAAAAGACCAAACACATCAAGTAAAATAGCTCCACGTTCCTCTTGTTTTTCATTTAAATAGCGCTCAATCATTAAGTCAACGTGTTCTAGCATCAAAAAAGATGCATGTGCACGATACCCATGACTATTTTTTTCATCCTTTTCAATTTCTTTCACGTAGGCTCTTAAGTTCTCTAAACTCATAAGCTCTCCTTAATTTTTTGAATAAGTGAAAGGTCGCTAATTTCTTTATAAATGGATCCTTCAATGTATTGAACACCAAGATGATCAAGTGCTTCTTTTTGTTCCTTAGACTTCACATTTCTAATCACAAGTGCCATTTGGTATTTTTCTAGAAGTTCTTTGACTTTGATGACATAATTTTGCCACTTATCAGAGTCTTTCTTTAAATCAAGATGCAATGCATGAAATGGATAATTAAGCGCCATTTCTAAAGATGTTGTATCTAGGGCAATTGCATGATCGATAAGTTCTTGAATTTGTGGCGCATAGTGATTAGGTCTAAGTTCCATATCACATTTTAAACGAACAAATTCAACCGGTATACCATAAACTTTGAATATCCCCAAAATATAAGGGTTAAAGGTTGGATCTAAAAAAGTTTCTTTTGAAATTGGAATCGTCACTTTAATTAAACGATCAGTCTCTTTTTCAAGTTCACTTAAAAATTGGCATACTCTTTCAATATGATATCGTTCAAGATCGACGAGTCGGTTTCGTTTTTTAGCTATTGCAATCAAATACTTTCCATCTACTGACAAATTAGGAATCACTAATTCACTTTCATATTGCCAAACTCTGTTTTTCTTAATATCTGTTAGTTGATTAAAGATTAATCCGAGCGATTTTGTTTCAATCGCAACATTGAGTTGATCAATAACTTGTTGTTCAAAGAGTTCATCTTCATAGTCACTAAAGACAAAGAATACAAACTTTTCTTCACGATCTCTTTTGGCTTTATCCAGTGCAATGTTTAAAAATCTTAGTAATTTTTGTAAATCTTTTTCAGTTGTAACGACAGGATACCTTAAAACACCCATATTGACTTGGACTTTTTCGTATTTTAAAACGCTTGACTCATAGTTTTCAAGAAACTTTAGGTAATCTTTAATGACTTTGGTCACTGTTCTTATATCATTACTTGGGATAACTACTAAAAGTTGACGATAGTCAGTTCGATAGGTTCTACCATCGTCAAAAAACTTCTTTGTTTGTTGTCCAAATTCACGGAAATATTGAGCCATTTTTTCGCTTCCGTAAATTTGTTTTAAATCAGATTCTAACTCAATTAAGATAAAACTTGCTTTATCTTGAATCAATTCATTTAGATCTGATTCCAAAGCATTCATATTTGCTAATCCCGAAGATTGATCATGTGTTGCTTTATCGATTAAGTCTTGAGTCGCCTTAATGTTTTCTGTTTGATCATTAAATGTACTCATAATAATGACTTCATCTCCTTTTTTCAAGCTATACATCTTTTCATAAATATATTTTTCTTGGTATTTATAACTGATTGATTTTGTCTCGCCAACATGACTAAAGAGACTTGATAATGCTTCTTTGTATAAATGAATATGCTCATAACTGACATCTTTTAAAAATAATTCAATATGATGATGTTTTTCGATTTGAAATAACTCCATCGCTTGATCATTATAGGTTGATTTTGTTTGTGTAAGTTCACGATAATAGAAGATTGGACTATTAAAAGCTCTTTGATAATATCGACGATCCCTTTTCGCTTCTTCAAGCTTTTTTTCTTCTTTCAAATGACCATCAATAATCGCACTAATGAGCTTTAAAATATCATAAAATTGGCCAGGGTCACCTAAATCATTTTCAAAATAAACGACAAATGCTCCACCATACGATAATGGAAATGCATCGATGAATTCGACATCTTCATTATAATCTTGATCTGTAATAATGTTTTTTTGCCACTTCAACGTCTGTGTTGATTCGATGATTTCATTGTTTGTTTCAATCATATGACTCAAGATGGAATGTTCAATACGTTGTGCGGGTAAATCTTTATCATATAGTCTTTCTTTTTTATAGTGAAAGAAATTTGGCGAACCCTCATTTAAGTAAATAAAACACTCTTTAAAATTGATATGAGGTTCAACATGCATAAAGAATGCTCTTAAATAATCTCTTAAAATCAATTGCTGATTAATTTCGTGAGCATAATGCATGAAATCAAAGGCTAACTCAAATTGAAGAATGGATGGATGTGATCTTTTAGTTTTAGGTGTGATTTTTTCAATGACAACCACATCTATTTCTTTCTCTTTTTCTTCTGTAACGACTTTTTCAGTTTTAGGCTTCTTTTCTTCCCTTTTTTGGACGACTTTTAACTTTTTTTGATACAAGTCAATTGAAAACTTACTATCAATTTTTTTATATAAATCAATAATTAAAGGAAACATTTTTAATTTAAAACTATCGTCTTGTTGATCGATTAAGTCTTCATATTCCGCTTCAATCGATGATGCTTTATGATATTCTCCACGTTTAAAAAACACACTGATTAACGCATATACAGCATCAATCATATTGACTTCATTTTTTAACATATCAAGGGCATTCTTTAAAACATCCTCTTGTCGATCTAACCGTAAATAAATTTCAAGTCTTTCTTTGCCTAAACGATAGGCATGGTCAAATTTATCCAATTCATCCAATATGTTAAGTGCCATATCATCTTGATGATCATTGAGATAAATTTGATAGAGTTCATAAAGTGCGTACACTTTCACATCATCAGTTACTTGGTCACTTAATAATCGATTTAATTCATCGATAATGGGCAAATGAAGTGCTTTTTTATACTGAATTTCATCTTGAAGCGCTAAATGCTGTTTCATCATTGGTAGTGCTTGTCTATATTTTTCTAGTAACGATTTAGCATCTTCGTATCGTTCAAGTTTTAAACAGGCATAAAAAATTTCATGATATAGTTTCGGCAAATATTCGGTTGAAGATTGAGCATCAAATTCTTCAAGCAGTCCAATGCCCTCTTCAAATACCACATGATAAAGTTCTAATAAATTAGCAATTTCAAAATAAAGCCCAAAAGCCGCTTGATACTCCTTATGAGTAAGCGGTTGTTCTAAATAAGATTTGATAATCGGTAAACTGTGTGCATCCTTTGGTAAATGTAGAATGTCACTTAATCTCATAATCTCATCCCTTTATATCATCATAAAGCTTTTGAGCTAAATTTAAATACTTTTCAGCAAGCATTTTAAAGTCAAAATGTAAAACAGGTGATAAACCGATAATTTCCTTTCTTAATGCTACTTGGTGCCATTGAAGGGCTTGAAACATTCGATAAAAACGAACCAAATTTTTTTCTTCTTTGGTTGCTTCTCTTTCGAGATATACATCTAAAAGTTCTAAAGCATCTTCAAATTGGACGTTCCCAAAACTTGCAATGTCATAATAAAACTCATTATAACCTGCATACTCCCAATCAAGTAAATAAACTTTATCTGGCGCGATAACAAAATTCGATCTTTGAGCATCATTATGACAAAAAACTTTAGGCTTATCCTTCCGTTCATTTTCATAAATTTCAATCCATGATTTTTTTAATGCCAAATATTGATCAGATAAATGATGTGTATATGTTTCATATAAATTTAATCGATCAATCAAACCATAATCTGAAGCTGGTTTAAGTGATGTATGATGCAATTTTTTTAAAACTTTCACAATGTGAGGTAAATAAGGTCTATAATCCAACTGAGAAAGTGGTGTACCCTCAACATATTTCGCAGCTTTCTCACCACTTATAACATCAAAATAAACCGTTTCATTACATAACTCTAGAGGTTCAATCGTTTTAAGATTTTGATATTCAATCTTTCGATCTACAAACAGATTGCCATCTTTCCCAATCACTCGATACGTATAATCAACACCATGAATTTGAATGTGATATGTCAAATGGCTCATACCACCTAAAAAACGATGTTTGACAATAACATCATCCTCACTCACTTTAAATGCTTTAGCTGCTTGTGTTTTGATAAGTTTTTCATGTTCCATATTAGAGTCCCAAAAATGTGACGGTTTGATTTTCATAGATGGCGTATGTTCTATGACCGCCAGATAGTGCGCCAGGATTAATAAACAAAATTCCTTGGTCCATTTCCATGTATTTTTGATGTGTGTGACCAAATATCACAAGA
Source organism: Acholeplasmataceae bacterium UBA6181 (assembly GCA_002422135.1). Taxonomy (GTDB): domain Bacteria; phylum Bacillota_I; class Bacilli_A; order Acholeplasmatales; family Acholeplasmataceae; genus UBA6181. The sequence goes on along the minus strand of DITP01000030.1, from coordinate 3,228 downwards.
TTGACACCAAGAAGTTTCGCTTTTAATTTTAAACGAGTTAACCCAAATTTAACAGATTCTTTATGTCCATGAGTTAATAAAATTTTATATCCTTCTACTTCAATAATTCTTTCTAATGGTAAATCAACGCCAAAATCATTGTTTCCTTTGACTGTAATCATGTTTAAAGATTCATAATACTTTGGATCTAAAGACATATCTCCCGCATTCAAATGCAAATCACAATCCACATGTTTTTTGATGACATCCTTTAAATCCTCAAGTCTTCCATGAACATCACTTGTAATTAATAATTTCATCGAGTGACTCCTTTAATTGAAATAGAGCATTAGCACGATGCGAAATCTTATTTTTAATGTCTATATCAAGCTCTGCAAATGTTTGATTATATGCTTTCACATAAAATAACGGATCATAACCAAAGCCTTGATGACCTCTAAGTTCATATAAAATTTCACCTTCAATGGTTCCTCGAAAATGATAGTACTGGTCATTCGGTAAATAAATAACAATCGAACTCACAAATCTTGCTCTTCGATCTGTTTCATTTTCCATCTCTTTTAATAACTTTTGATTATTTGCATCGTCATCCAATCCAGAATACCGCGCAGAATAAATACCTGGTTGATTATCTAGTGCAAAAACTTCTAAACCAGAATCATCAGAAATCGTTATTTTATGATGCTTTTTAGCGAAATATTTAGCTTTAATGAGTGCATTTTCAAAAAATGATGAACCATCTTCAATCACATCATCCGAATCATTTAAATCTTTTAAGGATATGACACGGATATGATCATTTTCAAGCATCATCTTTAATTCACGACATTTTTTTTGATTTTGACTTGCCACAAGAATTTCTACCATCATCTCACCCAGTCATTTCTTTCTCTCTTATATTATCACATATTTTGCCTTAAATGTATGATTCAAATACTTTTAAGGTATAATATAAGCGGTGAAAATATGGCAAATGAAAACGAAATCTTAGAATTTGAAGATCTACTAAAAGAAGCACATCAACATAAAAAAAAGAACCAACCAGAGCCGAATCGAAGCGCAAATTATTTTACGGCTTTATTTGTCTATGTTCTATTGATGTTTGTATTAGGTTCTGTTATTTTTACAATCTTTATGGGTATTGATTCTTATAGAGAAACTTATTCTGAAAATGATCTATTAATTCGTGCAGTTTCGGCAGATAGTTCAGGTATCGCTATTCTCGAACAAGAAAGTATTGATTTACTTCTACCAACCTATGAAGAACGTATCATCCAAATAGGTGACTATCAAGGTTATACGGTTTTTGTTAGCACAACAAACACTCACTATCAAGAGCTACTTCTCATTGAGATTGATGGTATTCTTGTACTCAATGAATCTCATTTTTTAAACATATTTTCAGAAAACCAAACATTATCATCATGGACAGAAAGTGGTCCTATGATTCATATATATGCTGGTCAAGATCAGTTACTTCCCTCTTTTTTTGGAGCACCCTATGAACCAATTGATGGACCAATCACAACCTTATCTGATTTTGCGAGTGCTTTAGCTAATTTCTTAATTTATTTAGCAATGCTTCCTCCTATTTTGTTTTTATTGAAGAAAGATTTATCGGATGATTTTGAATCATTTAAATCGAGAAAAAAAGAATGGTTCATCATCATTACTGTCGGATATCTTTATTTGATTTTAGGTAATATATTATCCAATTTTATTTCAAATTTTTTAAGTGATGCCTTAAATGTTCCCATTAGCGAATCACTCAATCAACTAACTATTATCGCTGCGCTTCAATCTGATGGAACAATCCTGATGATGATATCGGCAATCTTATTTGGCCCAATCATCGAAGAACTTATTTTTAGAAAAGCCATATTTGGAATATTTCAAAAAAATACAACAGGATTAATCGTCTCAAGTGTTATTTTTGGTACGATTCATCTTGTCTCAGAACCATCTATCGCATCTGCATTTGTTAATGGATCTGCATATTTTGTTATGGGTATCGTGTTTGGACTCATATACATTAAAAATGATAAAAATGTATTAGCTCCAATGATTGTTCATATCTTATCCAATTTGATTGCTGTATTAGGTATTTTGTTTATTCTATAAAAATAGGAACATCAGATATCATCTCATGTCCCTACTCTATATGAAAGCACTCCAAATGAAGGGTGCTTAAGAACCATCATTTCCATTAATATGTACATCTCTTAGCAATCCAACACAAAGAGATAAATTATATTCTTTGGCATAATCTAAGGCTGTTTTTTGTAAACGGTCTTTTTTCATTGGAATATCTTTTTCAATCAGTTTTCTTAAAACAACATGATCACGATTTAAAACTGCAACTGCAAGTGCTTGTCTTTGAATAAGGCGTTCATATTTTGGTGTTTGCATATATTCATTCAAATATTCTGCTATGTCTTGTTTACCAAAAATCATTGCCGTATCGAGTGGAGATTCAAATCTTCGATTTTTAATTTCCAAATAAGCTTCGCTTGCCAGTAACAAGCGAATTGTTTCAATCGATCCAAAACGTATCGCATTAAAAATTGGAGTTTCAAATTGTGAATTTAAAGCATTAGGATCGAGATTTTGATTGAGTAACATCTCAATCAACCGAACATTCGATGTTTTTGCTGCATGGTGTAATAATGTATTACCATATGTATCTTTCATAAACCATGATTGTTTACTCTGTGTTAAAAGGTAAGGTATGATTTCTAGTTGTCCACCTTGAATCGCATAATGGACTGGAAGCTTATCTTCCATCGTCTTTTTATTTAAAAAGGAACCTGATTCTATCAGCAGTCTAACCATGTCTTGATTACCCTTTTGTGCAGCTAAATGAATGGGTAATTCGCCTTGACGATTCTCAATATTTACTGATGCGAATCGCGAAATCAGTTTTTTAGCAAGTTCAAGTTTTCCTTTTCTCGCACAATCAAAAAGGGCACTTTCTCCATGCTGATCGGTTAAATTCACATTAATATCTTGATCAAACAAATAATTGAGAACATCCATCGCAGAACCGATAACGGCATAGTGCAATAAACTCTTTCTTTTTTCATCTGTCATTTCAAGATGGGTCATATTAAGTTTGACATATTCTAAATCATTTTCAGAAGCTTTAATGAATACATTCATAAGACCACCTCTTCAACTCTATTTTATATCAAATTCAAAAAATAAAGAAAAAAAAGTACTTATCATAGA
>DITP01000043.1:1264-9480 GCA_002422135.1 Acholeplasmataceae bacterium UBA6181 | reverse complement strand
CTTAAATTAGTTTTATTATACAAGGGTTAACATGGAAAATTTTGAATTAGCAATACAAGGTGTTCGAACGGCATCTGAGATTTTAGGCATTAAAATGCCAAAGGTTCGTTATTTTATTAATCAAGAAGTTCATTATGAAGGGATTAATGCGGTATATATCAAAGAAGATAATACGATTGCTTTTAATCAAGTTTGGTTAGTTTCTGTTGATATCTTAGAAGTTTTGGCAACATGCTTTCTTCAAGCAAGACATGCTTATCAGCATGAAGTCATCAATTCAAAGTACAAAGGCCATCTTAAAACGAACCAAGAAACAATCGACTTATGGACGAAAGAAACAAATAATTTTAAGTCTACAATCAAATATAACAATGATGATTATTTGATGCAAGATGTGGTGATTGATGCGGTCGCATTCTCTCACTTGATGATGGTAAAACACTATGATGCGAAAACGATTATTCCTGATGAAATTAAAGATCAAGTTAACATGAAATTAGCTGAATTTGAACAATCAAATTTAAAAATTTATCAAATTAATGATGCTACACAATAATATGGATGGATATACTTATGGTTTATCTTAAAAATTAAGATTTAATTTATACTTTCAAATGATTAGATATTAAGGTTATAATTGAGTGGGCAGCATTAATCATATGAAATGTATGATAATCATTGGAAAGAAGTGTGAACGTAGATGATGAATGAAAAAACGATATTATCTTATCAAAACTTTGAAAACTTATCTCAAGACGTGCTTGATTTGGCTAAAAGTATTATGCCAGATAAAGTCATTTACATTAACTTTTTAAATGATGATGTCCAAATCACCATGAAAGTGTCGAAACATGATACAGAAGTCAAAGTTGGTGAAGGTGTAACCATTCCCGTTGATGAAGCCATTTGTAACCGGATTGACTATAAAAAAGGTACACCATTAGTACTTGAAGATATAAAGCATAATGATTTTGATGATAAAGTTAATCGAACGATTAAAGATTTGAATATTGGCGCTTATTTAGGGATTCCTATATCCTATAAGAATGGACAACGTTTTGGGACTCTATGTGCAGCACATCATGATCAAAGAAAGTTTGACCCAAAAGATATCATCTTACTTCAAAATGTTGCGAAACTATTCTCATATTATCTAGATTTAGAAGATATGGCATATAAAGATCATTTAACAGGGCTCTATAATAAACATTTCTTGAGTAAACAAGATTTTGTGAGTTCATATGGAATCATGATTATGCTTGATTTAGATGGATTTAAACAAGTGAATGATCGATTAGGACATCAAGCTGGTGACGATATATTAAAAGAAGTTGGACAAAAGCTCATGAGTCAAATTCGACCATTTAAAAATTCTTTTATCTGTCGATTAGGTGGTGATGAATTTCTAATTTATATGAAGACATCACTTCAACAAGATGAGTTAAAGCACTTATTAGAAAACATCTTAGAATCGTTAAGTCACTATCAAACCGAATTAAATGATGTGAAATTGAGTGCGAGCATCGGCGCTTATGTCTATAAATACTCTGATCATCATACGTTGAAAGGACTATTAAAAATCACCGATGATTTGCTTTATCAAGCAAAAAATACGGGAAAGAATAAATACGTCATTTTGCATGAATCGATGAGTTTGTAAATATGATTTATGTTATGATTTTAAGAGTTAGATAATCATCTAGCTCTTTTTTTTGCAACCAACAGTTGCTTGCTATCACTTATCATGCAACGTATACTAAAGGTGTAAGGAGGTAGGACATGCTAAATTTAGAATTAATTAGTAAAAAAATCATGGAGCAAAGAAAACAAAAAGGAATGACCCAAAACGATTTAGCTGATGCTTTATTTGTCTCGAGACAAGCAGTTAGTAAATGGGAAATGGGAAAATCATTACCTAGCATTGAAGTACTTATAGAAATGACTAAACTCTTTGATATTACCATTGATTATATGCTTGATGGCTCTGAGCTCAGCGATCATGACTATTCATCAATGTTTATGCAATATCCAAGGGAATCAGTTATCTATCATTTTCTGAATTCCAATCACTTAAATGAAGATATTAAAAACATCTTTTACCTCCTCACAATAAAGGAGAGAAAACAAATGATTGACCAATTGATGTCTAAGCAAATCTGCTTAAATGAAGTTGCATTATGGCCATACTTAAGTATTGATGAAAGAAAATACTTTATTGGCAATATAACATCTAAATCCATGGATCATGATTTATCAACGCTATATAGTATGATGTCGAATGAAGAAAAAATGATGGTAAACCGTGATGGATATAGAACCATGACGTATGTTTCAAATTCAAAAAAAGGAGAAAAGAGTTAATATGAAGTATACTCAATTATTACCATTTATGGATAAAGAAGAATTAAAAAAAATAGCTCAAGAGATTTTGAGCGGTGAATTAAAAGGAGTTAGATTAGAAACGTTATTTCCTTTCATCGGAAAAACGTATCTACATGAGATTGTTGATCAATTGATCGAGAAAAAAGAAACAGAAACACTTCAACATACTATCCCCTTTATTTCTAGAGACAAAGTACTAGATATTTATCATGCTGCTGTAAAAGGGGAACTACCTGATTTTGATGCTTCCAGTTGTATTCCATTTTTAGGGTCTGATCAGATTAAAGAGATCTTTAGAGAACTCGTAAAGAATGCTCCACATGAAGATGATGTAGAAGATAAAGATTAAAGACCCTCGGGTCTTTTTTCTTTTACATAAAACTCATGTAGATTCATTTGTTGATTTTTTTAATCTAGCTTAGAATTTAGTATACTTTAATTTGACAAAATAACTAATATTATATATAATATAAGCAAAATTGACAAGGAAGTGTGCGAATGTCAAAAGTGAAATTAGAACAGTTAATCAAAAAACAACATGGTTACATCACGACTCAAGATGCCATCTACGAAGGTATTCATCGAGAGTATTTAACAATGTTTGTTGAAGAAGAAAAATTAATCAGAATATCAGCTGGTGTCTATCAATCGCCTCATGCTTGGGAAGATAAGCTTTATTCTTATCAGCAAAAAAAGAAGCGTATGATTTATTCGCATGAAACTGCTTTATATTTGCATGGCTTATCAGATAGAGATCCTATTAAATACTCTGTGACATTACCTACCGGTTATAATACATCACAAATCAAACAACAAGAGATGATAGCATTTACCATTAAGCCATCTTTATTTGAACTTGGTAAGATGACCATGAAATCGCCATTTGGTAATGATATAACTCTTTATGATAAAGAAAGAACTATTTGCGATATTATTCGTTCTAGAAGTCGTATTGATAAGCAGATTTTTAACGACGGAGTAAAACGCTATTTAAATGATAAAACAAAAAATCTAAACAAATTATTAGAGTATGCAAAATATATGGGCATTGAAAATGTATTAAAGAGTTATATGGAGATCTTATTATGATTTCAAGTGAACAGTTGAAAGCTCTAGTCAAACATAAATCAAAAGCTACTAATATCAATTCTAATATAATATTAAGAACTGTTATTTTTGAACTCTTTCTTGAAAAACTTTCAAAATCAAAATATAGAGTAAATTTCATTATTAAAGGGGGTTTCTTAGTTTCAGCAATTACTAAAATAGATTTAAGAACTACTATGGATTTAGATGTTACATTAAAGGTTTTATCGATTAAAAAAGAAGATTTACAAGCTAATATTGAAGAAATTATAAATATTCCGACATATGATTATTTAGTGATGGAACTAAACGGTATTGAAGAGATTCATGAAGAAGCAGATTATTTAGGCTTAAGAGCAACGCTTATTATATAATTTGATGGTTTGAGAGAAACCATTAAGATTGATTTTACTACAGGCGATATCATTACTCCAAGTGAAATAAAATTTCAATATAAAACATTATTATATAACAGTATTTTAGAGCTTAAGGCTTATAATACTGAAACTATATTAGCCGAGAAAATTGAAACTATTCTATCTAGAGGTCCACTAAACTCTAGAATGCGAGATTTTTATGATGTACATATTTTATGGAAATTAAAAGAAGATGATATTGATAAGCTTGTATTAAGAAATGCACTGATTAATACTGCGAAGTATCGAAAAACATATGATCATATTTTTACAGATTACTTAGACATTATGATATCAATTAAACAAAACCAATCTATGAAAAAAAACTGGGGAATCTATCAAAAAAATTATCCATTTGCTAAAAATATTTCGTGGCAGAAGCTTTGGATTCAATAAGTATGATTATAGAGTCTGTTTTAAATAATTCAACAACCTTAATCATATAACATCATTTGCCTAATAACTCTTGTCACTACCGTTAAAATAAACGGTAAAAATAATTGTTTAAACCATACGTTTCATGTATGATTGAATTGTTACAAAAAGGTTGGTGTCAAATGATTAGAATTACCGATATTAAGCTTGATGTTAGTAAAGTTTCTACTAGAGCTTTAGAAAAAGAATATTTACAAAAATATATTATCAATCAATATCGAATCAATGATAAAGATATTTTGTCATTATCCATTTACAAGAAGGCAATCGATGCACGTAAAAAAGATTTAATTTATTTTGTCTATAGTGTTGATTTAGAAGTGAAAAATGAAAAAATATATTTAGGTAAAAAAATGAAGGGGTTATCTGAAGCACCCCTTTTAGAATACAAGGAAGTACCATCTGGAGATCAAGAATTATCTCATCGTCCGATCATCGTTGGTTTTGGCCCTTCTGGCATTTATGCTGCTTTACTATTGGCTAGAAGAGGCTATAAACCAATCATATTAGAGAGAGGTTATGATGTAGATAATCGGTCAAAAAATGTTGAACATTTCTATCAAACTGGTACATATCATGAAGGGTCGACGATCTTATTTGGTGAAGGTGGTGCTGGAACTTTTTCAGATGGTAAACTTACAACACTTATTCATGACTTAAGGTGCAGGTATGTTTTAGAATCACTTGTGAAACATGGTGCACAAGAAGAAATTTTATACATTAATAAACCTCATGTTGGAACGGATATCTTAAGAGTTGTCGTAAAAAACATGAGAGAAGAAATTATTCGTTTGGGCGGCGAAATTAGATTCAATGCGAAAGTCACAGACTTAATCATTAAAGATCATAAACTTCAAGGTGTTATCGTCAACCAAGAAGAAATGTTACCTACGACAGTCTGTCTTTTAGGTATTGGGCATAGTGCAAGAGACACATTTGAACTCCTTTATCATCACAAGATGGATCTTACGCAAAAAGCATTTTCTGTAGGTGTTCGTATTGAACACCCACAAGCTTTCATCAATCAATCACAATACGGGGAATATACAAATCTTCCCCAACTTGGAGCTGCTGACTATAAACTGAGTTATCATGCAAAAAATGATCGAACCGCTTATACATTTTGTATGTGCCCGGGTGGTTGGGTGATGTGTGCATCATCTGAAGAGGGTGGTGTTGTAACAAATGGTATGAGTGAAAGCAAGAGAGATTATGAGAATTCGAATGCTGCACTTTTGGTCAATGTGAATCCTTCTGATTTTGGATCCGATCATCCACTGGCTGGTGTATTTTATCAGAAAAGGATTGAACAAAAAGCATTTATATTGGGAGGTTCTAATTATAGTGCTCCGATTCAACTTGTTGGTGATTTTTTAAACGACCAACTATCTACAAAATTTGGAAGTGTCACACCTTCTTATCGACCTGGTATTAAGTTTGCTCATTTAAAAGAACTTTTTCCTCCCTATATCACTAACACGCTAAAAGAAGCACTTCGTGATTTTAATCGTAAGATTGAAGGTTTTTCAATGCATGATGCCATCTTAACAGGACCTGAAACGAGATCATCATCACCGATTCGAATGACTAGAGATGAAAATCACGAATCCAATATTTTAGGTCTCTATCCCATGGGTGAAGGTGCAGGATATGCAGGTGGGATTATGAGTTCAGCAGTTGATGGATTGAAGACAGCAGAAAAGATCATTGCCATCTATAAAATATTTTAATAACCGTTCATCAAATTTAACATGAAATTAGATAGGATAAAATCTATCTCTTTTTATTTTTTATGATTAATTATTTAAGGATGAAATCGTTTTCAAAATCATCTCCTCTTTCATTGATTTTAATGATAAAATAGTGTTAGTATGCAAATGAAATGAGGATTTATTAATCTATGAATGAAATCAATCATCAAACCTATATCAATATCATGAAAAAAGAACTAGTTCCGGCCATGGGATGCACTGAACCTGTTGCGATTGCTTTTTGTGCTGCGAAAGCGAAACAAGTGTTAAATAAAATGCCAGAAAAAGTGATGATTGAAACCAGTGGGAATATCATCAAGAATGCGAAAAGCGTCATTGTTCCAAATACTAAAGGCTTAAAAGGAATTGAAGTTGCTGCTGCGATGGGGATTCTGGCTGGTGATGCAAATCTTGGTTTAGAAGTGATTTCAAAAGTTGATGAAAATATAATAGATCTAGTTAAAGATTTCATGAAGAAAGTAAAGATTGAAGTGAAAACAGCAGAACAAGGCGTTCTTCTTGATATTAATGTGACACTTATACATCAAGATGAACGTGTGAGTGTTAGAATTATGAATCAGCACACAAATATTGTGCTCATCAAACATAATGATCAAGTGTTGTTTGATGATATTCATCCTGTGGATGCTACGGAAAACCTAGATTATGAATTACTCAATATGAAAGATATTTATGAGTTTTCAACACGGAGTGATATGAGTGAATTAAAAGAAATCATTCAAAAACAAATCGAATTTAATACCGCGATATCAAAAGAAGGCTTAAGTAAAGATTATGGTGCAAACATAGGGAAGATAATTTTAAATATTTATGGAAATGATGTGAGAAATCGCTCAAAAGCCAAAACAGCTGCAGGGTCTGACGCGAGAATGAATGGTAGTGCATTACCTGTAGTGATTAATTCTGGAAGTGGTAATCAAGGAATGACTGCATCACTTCCAGTGATTGAGTTTGCAGAAGAACTGAATGCCTCTAAAGAAAATCTTTATCGTGCATTAGTTTTATCAAACTTAATAGCGATTTATCAAAAGTCTCAAATTGGATCCCTTTCTGCCTTTTGTGGTGCAGTGACTGCAGGTGCAGCCTCAGGTGCTGCAATCACCTATCTAAAGGGTGGGAATTATGATGATGTATCGCACACACTCATTAATGCACTAGCAATTGCTTCAGGCATTATATGTGATGGTGCGAAAGCATCTTGTGCAGCAAAAATTGCGATATCAGTCGATGCTGGTATTCTTGCAAGTGACATGCATGACCAAGGGAAAGATTTTTATGCTGGTGATGGTATTGTTGGGATGGATGTTGATGAGACAATCAAGAATATAGGCAAACTTGGAAGAGAAGGCATGAAAGAAACAGATAAAGAGATTTTATATCTCATGTCGTGCTTTGATTAACTAAGAAATGAGGGAGTAAAATGAAAAGAACTAAACAAAACATCAGTTGGTTTGGTTTAATACTCATGATATTAATTTTACTTTTGCTTGCAGGTATTATTTTGCATGTCTATTTTGAAGAAATGGTATCCCAAACAAATTTTTTCATATTGATGGGTTTAGTCATCCTCATGGGAGTACCCATTCGAATACAAATAAAACAAAAAGTTCGTTTGAAAGAACCCATCCATTCAGAAGCTTTTAAGATCAATGAAAATGATATTATGAGCAGTGATGATGAAGAGAACATATTTAAACAAGATGTTCATATACCAAAAGAAAAAAAACTCATTCGTTGGGTCAATATTATTCCGATTTTTGTATTAGCATTTGTTGTTGTTTGGATGTTTATTGGTAATCCACTGGATTACTTGTTTAAAGCTGACCCTGTTGGAAAATGGTACTATGACATGGAAGTTGATGATGGAAATTTGACTGAGTATTGGTATATCGAAATGTATGAAGATGGAACACTCAGTGTAGGGATTAAAAATTCTGGATATCCTGAAGATCCCGAAGGTAATGGCACATGGGTCATGGAAGGACAAGTCCTCTATGTTTACATCAATTATGATTACTCGGGATTACCGGATCAAAATTTAGAATTTAAAATTCAAGGAAATAAGCTTTATAATCTTGATGGTGTTTATTCTGGTTATGAAAAAGATACAAGATAGTACAAAAAA
>DITP01000043.1:0-1167 GCA_002422135.1 Acholeplasmataceae bacterium UBA6181 | reverse complement strand
ACCTTCTCGTTTGACGATGTCAAAGGTCAAATCTTTGAAGGGAAGAATGGTAATCTGTGTTGTTTCAATCACACCTTTTGGGTTACCATCAAAGTCTGTGACAATATTTAAATCCCCTATTTTTGGTAAAGGTTCCCCTTCAATTATATACGATTGGTAACTGCTTGATGTTGCTTGTTTTTGACCAATTAATACGAGTCTTAATAATTCATTTGCCCAATATTCAGTATGTTCAAAATAGAAGTGACTCATATAAGTTGTGTTTAAATCTCTTTTTGTTTCTTTTAAAAAGTTCTCCCAAAATGTTTGTATTTTATTCATTGAAGTTTATTTGATCTCCTGTCCTAATATATGTAATCATGTCTTTCATGATTGGTTTTAAGATTTCATAAGCTTTTTCACCTGTACAATGACAGGTATAAAGCTTAGTTTTCGTATCTAGAAGTGCAGAACCTAGCGCTTCAATCGTTTCAACGGTTTCACTGATACCCGTTGAACGACTATAAAGATGGAGTCCTCCTACCGCGTAATCGATGGGTTGTCCAACGATATCAGATGCTTCATGGATTATATTAATCATACCATGATGCGCACAACCAGCGACTAAAACATTCATGTTGTCTTCATTAATGATTAAATTATGTTCATGATTAAAATCATCATGTATGAACTGATCATCTATTTTTTGATATAAGTTTTGATTACTCTGAGGATAAAATTCTTTTTCTTTAATCATTGAAAATAACATCAGTTCATCATCGATGACGAGTTGGTCATCAACATAAATGATCTGATCAATTTCATAAGGTTTTGGAACACTAATGCTTTCATAATGATCTTCTCTATATGAATAATGACCTTCAAAAGCATGTTTTTGGACATACACTTTGGCATGTTGATTTATCTTTAAAAAAGTATCTAGACCACCACCGTGGTCATGATGACCGTGAGATAGGATGAAGATATCAACTTGTGTTAAATCGATGTTAAGTTTTTTTGCATTTTCAATGAATAGATCTGAATCACCAGCATCAAATAAAATGTGATGATTGTTTGTTTCAATAAATAAAGATAATCCATGCTCAACATTTAAGTTTGGATTGGAAGTTGTATTTTCAACTAAAACAGTTATTTTCATAAACAATCACTCCTCGTATAATATGTAGT
>DITP01000089.1 GCA_002422135.1 Acholeplasmataceae bacterium UBA6181 | reverse complement strand
CCCGGAGGTCGTAGGTTCAAATCCTTCTCCCGCAACCAAATGGTCCGGTGGTGTAGTGGTTAACATGCCAGTCTGTCACACTGGAGATCGCGGGTTCAATTCCCGTCCGGACCGCCATTATTAGGCTCTGTAGCTCAGTCGGTAGAGCAAAGGACTGAAAATCCTTGTGTCGGCAGTTCAATTCTGCCCGGAGCCACCACCATCGCAATGTAAAGCCATTTTTATGGTTTTTTTTAATGTATTTCATTCTATTAAAGTAATCTTCTCATTATTGTTCTATTATTATTTGGAGGAATAATATAATGGAAATAAAATCATTAAGGTTTTTTAGTAGTTTTGAGGAGTTTAATAAATATTCGATTTTTTTAGAAGAAATCAAATGGAATATCGAAAAAGAATTACTCAAAGATAGAGTACTAAAATATCAAAAAAACGATCATTTTATTGAGTTATCACAAGATTTTTATCGAAAAAACTTATCAATATGGGATCTTAAACTCGAAGAAGTGGTTACATGGTTTGATACGATGTTACTGATTAGGAGACTATTTATTTTATTATTTAAAAAAGGTATTAAAACCAGTCAAATTAATTTAATTTTAGAGTATCCTCTTGTATTTGGTAATCACATGAGGTCAGATTATTTGATAGTTTCGGATCGATTAATCGTGGTTTTGGAATTTGGAATGTTTAATCAGGATGAAAAAAGAAGTGAAGAGAGATACACAAAAAAACTACAAGAATCCATTAATTACCGCCAATTATTAGCAAATATGGTTCAAAACCAAATCGAAGTTGTAAATTATGTTATGATTTATCGACCCGAGTATAATCGCACTTATAGCGAATATTTAAAAGAAAATATAGCATATAACAACCAAGAATTATCAAGACTTTGCGCCTTTCTACATATACATATTGAAAAACAAAATGAGTTGTCTGCAATAGAACAATTAAAAAGATTAGCATTAATAGAGTAATTTTGGTTGACTTTATAAAAGTGTATGTTATTATTTAATTAGTAATAAAATTTGAAGTTCAAATATCTTGAAGGAGAAAACAGTTATGGAAAGTGAAAAGATTGGAATTATTGTATGTGGAAATTCCGGTGTAGATTACATGAAGTTAGATTATCCAGTAAGGCTCATTCGCTCAACACTAAACCTAGATGGTAAAGAATACGAGGATTTTATTGACATTAAAGCTGAGGAGTTTTATAAAGTTATTGAATCAAATTCTGATATAGATGTCTCTACTTCACAAACATCTACAGGGAAAATTGCTTCAGTATATGAAGAGATGAAAGAGGAAGGTTATAAAGAAATTATTGTAATTGTAATATCGTCTAAACTTAGTGGAACATTCCAAGGCGCGATTTTAGCGAAAGATCTTGTTCAAGGCGTTAACATTTACGTTGTGGATTCAAGAAGTGTTTCATATGGAGAAGCATATTTAGTACTTGAAGCAATAAAAATGATTAAAAACGGCAATAAGATGGTTGAAATCATAGATAGACTAGAAAAAATTAGAGATCACATGTATATTTATGTACTAGTAGATACACTTAAATTTTTGGTTAAAAATGGTAGATTATCAGCTGCAAGTGGATTCCTTGGAACTCTACTAAAAATTAAACCACTGCTTCACATCCAAAAAGATGGAAGTCTTGTCCCTTATGAAAAAATTAGAACCACTGCAAAAGCTCAAGCTCGACTAATTGAACTTATTCAAAATGAAATTAAAGATAAACATGTTATAATGTTTATTGCATACACCAATAATGAGGAAAAAGCTAAAGAGATCAAACATCAGATATTAAAAAATAAGCCCAATCTTGAAATTCATCTTGTTCCCTTAACTCCAGTAGTCGGTGCGCATGCTGGACCAGGAACTCTTGGTGTAGGTTATATCGTTTTATAAGGAGTAATAATATGGTATCCCCTAAAGTTGTTATTAATGAGCTGTTAGTTGATGTTTTTAATCACATTTTAAGTATTGAATCGGGTATCCTTAAAGAAAAAGGAGTCAAAATTTCAATGACAGAAGTTCATGTCTTGGAAGCGATTCACAATGTTGACGTTCCCATGATGGGAAACGTTGCTCAGAAACTACGAGTTACACTTGGGACATTAACAACATCTATAAACGCTTTGGTCCGTAAAGGATATGTGATTAGATATAGAGATGATAAGGACAGAAGAAAAGTTTTCGTAGAATTGACTGACTTAGCTATGACTGTGTTAGAAATCCACGATGCATTTCATGATGAGATGATTGAATCACTTTTTAAGGATCTTGAACTCGAAAAGGATGAAACTTTATTAAAATCATTAGAAAATATCAGTAATTACTTTAAACAAAGATATTAATTCTAAGCACTTTAAAAAGTGCTTTTTATTATGTCAATAATGAGGCATTTTGTGTTATCATATTAAGGAATAGTTATAAGGAGAAATTCACATGAAACAATTTATTTTAGGCGTTGATATTGGTGGAACCAATATCAAAATTGGCATTTTTGATAGTGAAACAGTAGAATTAATAGATAAAATTGAATTTAAGACACCCAAAAGAGATCAGAATCAATCTATTTTTATTAGTTTAAAAAGAGAAATAGATCAATTAATTAAAAACCATAAATATGTTTATGAAGATATAATAGGCTTGGGGGTCGCAGTTCCTTGCCCAGTTAAAAACGGATACGTTTTTTCTTGCCCTAATTTAGTTTGGACAAATTTGGATATTGTGAAAGAGTTACAAAAAATCTTTCCTTCAAACATTAAAATTTCTGTTTCAAACGATGCTTCACTAGCTGCACTTGGAGAGAACGAGAGCCTTGATGTCCCCTATAAAAATGCAGTTCTAATCACCTTAGGAACTGGGGTGGGTGGAGGAATCATTATTAATGGTAATATATACGAGGGTTCAGTGGGTTATGGAGGAGAAATTGGCCATATTCGAGTTTTTGACGAAAACAAAGCTACATGCGGATGTGGTTCCAAAGGTTGTCTAGAACAAATTTGTGGAACTTATGGTATTTTGGAATATGCTAAAGAACTTGCTAAAAGCAGCAAAACATCAATCGATATGAATCGATTATCGGTTAAATCAGTATTTGATGCGGCAAAAGATGGAGACATTTTAGCCAATCAAGTAATCGATCGAGTTGCTAAATATCTCGCTATAAGTGCGAGTATATTAGCAATGATAGTTGATCCAGAAGTATTTATTATAGGCGGTGGAGTATCAAGAGCTGGCTCATTTTTGATTGATAAAATCGAAAAGTATTATAAGTCTGAAGCAAGATTTTCCTCCGGTCAAGTTCCATTTATACTTGCAAAAACTGGTAATGATGCAGGAATAATAGGAGCAGCGTATTTAATTAATCAACAAATAAAGAAAAGCGAGAAAACAGATGCCTGGTAAACAAACAGTAAATCGCCGTTATAACCAATTTATATATGGCGGATATAACATTGGCGAAATATATCGGTTCAATGAAGAAACTTCAATTGAATTTCAATATTCACAAGATTACAAAGCTGTATTAGAAAAATTAAATGAGATAAAAAGTAATGAGTGCCGTGCATATCATAAATTTATGCTAATCGAATCTGATGATTACAGATTAAAGCGACTTTTTGCTTTTTTTATTTTTGAAGTCCTACTTGATCCTGATATTCTTGATAGATGTATGATTAAAGCCGAAATAGATAGGCCTTATTTTCCTACCCTATTAATAAAAGAGATTGATCGTCAAATCAGAATGAGTAAACGTGGATTTAAAGAATTTTCAGCGTTTAAGAAAGATGAATTGGAAAAGCAAATTGAGATATTCAAAGAGTATTTATTGATGAGATTCGAATCTTATTATCTTAGTGAAATGCTTAAAAATGTTCATGAAGATATAATCTTAGTATGTGAAGCATTTCGCCCCGAATTTCTTCATAAAATTCCAAAGAATGTAAAGGGGATTATTACAATAAAAGAAATGAAGGATTTAAACTTCATAAAATTATTGGCGTATGAATATGAGATACCGATTGCGCAATGCTATACGATTTTTCCACATGATAAAATTGCGATTATTGATGGTGATAGAGAGAAAATAACTTTCAATCCAGATGAAGAAGATTTAAAATGGTTTTATGAAAAATATAAAAATTCAACATTCGATCTAGGTGAAATTCCGACATATCAATCAAAAAAAATTAAGATTTACGCACAAGTTGTTAATGAAAATAATTTAGACCGAGTAACAAGTAACAATTGGTATCAAGGCATTGCTCCGTTTAAAACTGATTTTTATTTTATTACTAAAGGTATTTTACCTAAAGTTGAAGAGCAAATTGAATACTATGTTGATTTTTTTCAGAAATCAAACGGTATGCCAATCTATTTAAAGGTACCCGATTTTACACCAGATAAACCCTTAAAATATATGGACCACGCCCATCGAGAGATAGGATTCGTGCAGAGTCAACATCAAATGTTTTTTGATCATTTCGCGGCTATCGCTCAAGCCGTAAAACGAACAAACGCTGATGTGAAAATTGTTATTCCAAGAATCGTCATGGCGGAAGAATTATCCGATTGGAAGAGACACCTTATTATGGCATTTGACTATGAAAATATAAAAGTACCCGAATTTGGATATATTTTAGAAACCGAATCTGCTTATGAATATTATTATTCATTTCCAAAAGTGGATTTTGTAATCATTGGATTTGATAACTTGATTGAAGAATACTCCATTCATTATGATCGCTACAGCAAAATGACAACTCGAAAATTTGAGCAGATATTTTTACCGGTAATTAAAGATATACATGAACACTTAAATAAAAGAAATCAACCAACAAAGCATATACTGTCGGGAAATATCATAAGTAATCCATTCATATTTAGGAAATTAATTAATTATGGATTTACCGAATTTTCAATACCCATAAGTAAAATTAGATATATTGAGCCCATGTTCACTGATTACTGTAATACACGAGGGAAATATATTGGTGTTTACCAACAAGCTAAATTAAAGCGAAAGTTGAAAGAAGAAGCACTAAAAGAAAAAAATAAACTTTAATAATTAATTGATAAAAACAAAAAAGAATGAGTAAAATAACCGAAAAGGTTGCATTCCTCATTCTTTTTGTATATAATAGAAACGCTCGTGTGTAAACGCGAAGAGGCTGTGAAATGGAAGGTTGCTGACACACGGATAGCCGTTGTCTATGTGTTAGGTTTTTCTATGGAGCAAGTCTATACAAGATTATAGGCGAAAGGAGCTATTAAAATGGCAAAAGATGTAATTAAAATTCGTTTAAAGGCTTACGATCACAGATTACTTGATCAATCAGCAAAGAAAATCGTTGAGAGTGCACTTAGAACAGGAGCAACTGTTCAAGGCCCAATTCCTCTTCCAACTGAAAAGGAAATTTTCACGGTTTTACGTTCACCACATGTGAACAAGGATTCTCGCGAACAATTTGAACGCAGAACGCATAAGAGATTGATTCAAATTATTGATCCAAATCCTAAAACGATCAGTGCATTGATGGATATTGATTTACCATCAGGTATTGATATTGTGTTAAAAAAATAAATTAAGAAAGAGGTAAGGCAATGGCCAAAGGAATCTTAGGTAGAAAACTTGGAATGACGCAGATTTTTGATGAAAATGGCGTTTTAGTTCCAGTAACCGTGATAGACGTTGCTGACAATGTGGTTTTGCAACAAAAGTCTATTGAAGCAGATGGCTATGTAGCAACACAAGTCGGTTTCGAATCAAAACGGGAAAATTTAAGTAACAAGCCTGAACAAGGGCACGTGAAAAAAGCTAATACAGCACCTAAGCGCTTCATTAAAGAAATCCGCTTTAAAGAAGAGCTTAAAAATGAATTGGCGGATTTAGCGGTCGGTGAACTTGTAAATACGGACTTGTTTAAAGTCGGAGAAGAAATTGATGTCACAGGTACATCAAAAGGTAAGGGATTTGCTGGTAGCATCAAGAGACACAATCAGTCACGCGGACCAATGACTCACGGATCGAGATATCATCGTGGACCAGGTTCGATGGGACCAATTAAAGGCAAACTTAAAGGTAAAAACTTACCAGGGCATATGGGACATGAACAAGTTACAATTCAAAACTTGACTGTCGCAGGTGTCGATATTGAAAACCAACTCTTATTAGTCAGTGGAAGCGTACCAGGACCTAAAAAAGGTTTTGTTATTGTGAAGACTGCAATTAAGAGTGCGAAGTAGGGAGGGTTATCATGCCAAAAGTTAATGTATACAACCAAACAGGTAACGCAGTTGCTGAAGTAACTCTATCCGATTATGTCTTTGGAATCGAACCTCATCAACAAGTACTCTTTGATGTTGTTAATGCACAAAGAGCAGCAATGAGACAAGGAACTCATGATGTTAAAAACCGTGGAGAAGTTTCCGGTGGTGGAAGAAAACCATGGAGACAAAAGGGAACCGGTAGAGCAAGACAAGGTTCCACACGTTCACCACAATGGCGCCATGGTGGTGTAGTTTTCGGACCAACACCAAGAAGTTATGCAGTGAAAATGAATCAAAAGGTACGTCAACTCGCATTAAGATCTGCACTATCATATCATGCAGCGAATGGACAATTAAAAGTTGTAGAATCACTTGCGATTGAAGCACCAAAAACAAAATTATTCCAAGAATTACTTATTAAATTAGGTGTCGAAGGAAAGTCACTTGTTGTAGCAAAAGATTTTGGAGACAACGAAGTATTAGCAGCTAGAAACATTCCAAGTGTTGCATTCTCTCAAGTAAGTCATGTCAGCGTTTATGATATTCTAAATTGCAAGAACCTCATCATGACTAAAGACGCTATTGAGACTTTAGAGGAGGTATTAGGAAATGACTAAGTACTATGACATTATTAAAGCTCCAATTATTACAGAACAATCAACTAAATTAATTGAAAGTGAAAATAAATACACTTTCAAAGTAGACCGTAAAGCAAACAAAGTAGAAATCAAGAAAGCGGTTGAAACTATCTTTGATGTAAAAGTAATTGCAGTGAACACTATTAATGTATTACCTAAGTTCAAAAGAATGGGTAAATACGAAGGATATAAATCAGCATATAAAAAAGCTGTTGTCCAGTTAGCAGAAGGCAACAAGATTGATGCCTTTACAGTATAAGTGAAATATTAGAGGAGGTTTAACCAAATGGCGGTTAAAAAATACAAACCGACGACCAATGGCCGTCGTAACATGAGTGTACTCGCTTATGAAGAAATCACCACATCTACTCCTGAAAAATCACTACTTGAGCCATTCTCTCGCACAGGCGGTCGTAACAATCAAGGTAAGATCACTGTTCGTCACATCGGTGGCGGCGCGAAAAGAAAATATCGTGTAATTGATTTCAAGCGTAACAAAGATAACATCATTGGAAAAGTAGCAACCATTGAATACGATCCAAATCGTAGTTCAAACATCGCACTTATCCATTATGTAGATGGTGAAAAAAGATATATCCTAGCACCCAAAGGGCTAGAAGTTGGACATGAAATCGTATCTGGCGAACAAGTCGATATTAAAACAGGTAATGCAGCACCAATCATGAATATTCCAGTTGGTACTATTATCCACAATGTTGAATTAAGCCCAGGTCGCGGTGGACAAATTGCAAGAAGTGCGGGTAACTCCGCTCAAATTCTTGGACGTGAAGACAAATATGTATTGGTTAGATTACAGTCAGGCGAAGTTAGAAGAATTCTTGGTACATGCCGTGCAACCATTGGTGTTGTCGGAAATGAATCATGGGAACTTGTTAATATCGGTAAAGCTGGTCGTACAAGACATATGGGGATTCGTCCAACAGTTCGTGGATCAGTTATGAATCCGAATGATCACCCACACGGTGGTGGTGAAGGACGTACACCAATTGGTCGTAAATCACCAATGACTCCATGGGGTAAGAAAGCACGCGGTGTGAAGACACGCGATAACAAGAAAGCGTCAAACGATCTAATCGTTCGTCGTCGTACGAAGTAGGAGGGAAAAACATGGGACGTTCATTAAAAAAAGGACCATTTTGTGATGACCATCTAATTAAGAAGGTTCAAAAACAAAATGCTGCAAACGAAAATAAAGTAATTCAAACATGGTCACGCCGTTCAACGATTTTCCCTGATTTCGTTGGACATACGGTTGCCGTTTACAATGGTAAGTCACACATTCCTGTCTATGTGACAGAAGATATGGTTGGACATAAATTCGGTGAATTTGCGCCAACACGTACTTATCATGGACACAGTAAAGAAGACAAGAAAGCTAAGAAGAAGTAATTGGAGGAGAAAATGATGGAAACTAAAGCTATAGCTAGAACGATTCGCATTGCTCCGCGTAAAGCTCGATTAGTCATTGACTTAATCCGTGGCAAAAACATTAAAGAAGCTCAAGCGATATTAATGTTTACACCACGCGCAGCTTCACCAATTATTCTTAAAGTGTTGAATAGTGCAGTAGCAAATGCCGAAAACAACAACAATCAGAATATTGATAATCTTTACGTCAAAGAAGCATATGTGAATGAAGGTGTTCGCCTAAAGAGACTTTTGCCAAGAGCTAAAGGTCAAGGCGATATCATTCAAAAGAGAACAAGCCACATTACAGTTGTTGTGGCAACGAAAGAGTAGGGGTGAAGAGGCATGGGTCAAAAAGTTAATCCAATTGGTATGAGACTCGGAATCATCCGCACTTGGGAATCAAAGTGGTACGCTGAGAAGCAAGATGTACCTGCATTGGTTAAAGAAGATGCGAATATCCGCAAATACTTAAATGATTTTTACAAGAAAGCCGCTGTTTCTAACATCGAAATCGAACGTGTAAAGGGTAAAGGCGGTAAAGACCGTGTTAAAATTACACTTCACACTGCAAAGCCAGGGATCGTGATTGGTAGAGATGCCGAAACGAAAAAGAAGGCAGTCGAGACTCTTGAAAAATTAACTAAAAAAGAAATTATTTTTAATGTTGTTGAAGTGAGACGCCCAGAACGGGTTGCATCACTTGTTGCACAAAGCATTGCAGAACAATTAGAAAACCGTGCATCTTTCCGCCGTGTACAAAAAATCGCGATGCAAAGAGCACTTAAATCAGGAGCTAAAGGTGTTAAAACAATGGTTTCTGGACGTTTAGGTGGAGCTGAAATTGCACGTAGTGAAGGATATTCAGAAGGACAAGTTCCTCTACATACACTTCGCGCAGACGTTGATTATGCAACAGCAGAAGCACATACAACTTATGGTATTCTTGGCGTAAAAGTCTGGATTTATAATGGTGAAGTTTTACCTGGCCAAACACGCGAAGAAAACTTAAGAAAGCAAGACGAAAGAGCACCACGCCAAGATCGTCCAAGACGCGATCGTGGACCTCGTCGTGATAGCAAGGGAGGCAAATAATTATGTTAATGCCTAAAAGAACAAAGTTTCGTCGTCCTCACCGTGTGAGTTATGAAGGTAAAGCTAAGGGAAGAAATGAAATTCTCAATGGCGATTTTGCCCTCGTTGCTCAAGAAGGTGCGTGGATTACAAACCGCCAAATTGAAGCGGCACGTATCGCGATGACGAGACATATGAAAAGATTAGGGAAAGTATGGATTAACATCTTCCCACATCTAGCTAAAACTAAAAAACCACTCGAAGTGCGTATGGGTTCCGGTAAAGGTGCTCCAGACCATTGGGTAGCGGTTGTCAAAGAAGGCAAAGTGATGTTTGAAGTGAATGGTGTTTCTGAAGAAGTTGCAAAAGAAGCATTACGTTTAGCATCTCATAAATTGCCAATTAAGACAAAGATTGTTAAAAGAGGTGAGCAAGCGTGAAAGCGGCAGATATTAGAAAGATCAGTACACCCGATCTTGAAAAAAGAATTGTCGAGCTAAAAGCTGAGTTATTTAACCTACGCTTTCAACTTGCAGTAGGACAGCTCGAGAATACAGCTCGTATTAGTCAAGTAAAGAAGACGATTGCACAAATGAAGACAATCATCAGTGAACGTGCTGAATAAGGAGGATACCATGGAACGTAATCAAAGAAAAGTATATACGGGAACAGTTGTATCTGACAAAATGGATAAAACGATTACCGTGGTTGTTGACACATATAAGAAATCACCTTTATACGGAAAACGCGTAAAGGTATCAAAGAAATTCCACGTGCACGATGAAGAAGGCTTAGCAAATATCGGTGATCAAGTAACCATTATGGAAACAAGACCGTTATCAAAAACGAAGAGATTCCGTCTCTTAGAAGTTATTGCTAAAGCCGATATCATATAAAGGAGGATACCCAAAATGATTCAACAAGAAAGTAGACTAGCAGTTGCCGATAATAGCGGCGCTAAAGAAGTCCTTGTGATCAAGGTTTTAGGGGGTACCCGCCGTCGCTATGCGAATATCGGTGACATTGTCGTCGTCACAGTTAAAAAAGCAACCCCTGCAGGGATGGTTAAGAAAGGTGAGGTTGTAAAAGCCGTCATCGTTCGTACCGTTTCAGGACTTCGTCGTCCTGATGGATCCTACATCAAATTTGATGATAATGCAGCCGTGATTATTAAGGATGATTTAAACCCACGTGGTACTCGTATATTTGGACCAGTGGCCAGAGAGTTAAGAGAAAAGAATTTCATGAAGATCGTCTCTTTAGCTCCTGAAGTACTATAAGGAGGTCTCGTCATGAATATCAAAACTGGAGATACAGTTGCAGTGATTGCAGGACGCGATCAATTTGTAACCGATAAAAAAGGTAAAAAAACTCGTAAGACAGGTCGCGTCTTAAAAGTTTATCCAAAAACTGAACGCGTGTTGGTTGAAGGCGTTAACATTATTAAGAAGCATCAACGTCCAACACAAGCGAATGATAAAGGCGGCATTATTGAAAAAGAAGCACCTATTCATGTTTCTAATGTAGCGATTTTAGATCCGAAAACAAGCAAACCTACTCGCGTAGGTTACCGCGAAGTTGATGGTAAAAAAGTACGTTATGCGAAAAAATCAGGCGAAAGCCTTGATAAATAAGGAGTTTGAACAATGATAGTAATTAGAGAAAAGTACGAAAACGTTGTCAAACCCGAACTCGTTAAGGCATTCAACTATACATCTACTATGCAAGTTCCAAGAATTGAAAAAATTGTTGTGAACATGGGCGTTGGTGATGCAGTGTTCAATCCAAAAGTATTAGATGATGCTGTGGAAGAACTTAGAGCAATCACTGGTCAAAAACCGCTCATTACGAAAGCTAAAAATTCTATTTCTAACTTTAAACTAAGAGAAGGAATGGCAATCGGAGCAAAAGTCACATTACGTGGCGATAGAATGTATTTATTTCTTGAAAAATTGATTAATATTGCTCTTCCACGTGTGCGTGACTTCAGAGGAATCTCTGCTAACGCATTTGATGGTCGCGGTAACTACACGGTAGGTATCAAAGAACAAATCATTTTTCCAGAAATCAGCTTAGACAAAGTTAAAAAAGTTCGTGGTATGGACATCGTCATTGTTACAACGGCAAAAACTGACCAAGAAGGACGCGCATTATTGTCACAACTTGGCATGCCGTTTAAGAAGTAGGAGGCGCATTATGGCTAAAAAATCAAAGATTGTTAAAGAAATGAAGCGTCGTGAAATCGTTGAACGCTATCGCGATATCATTGCTGAACTCAAGGAAAAGGGAGACTATCAAGCTCTTCAAAAACTTCCAAGAAATGCTTCAGCAACTCGTTTAAGAAACCGTGATGCGATTGATGGTCGCCCACGCGGCTATATGCGTAAATTTGGCTTGTCACGGATCAAATTCCGTGAAATGGCACATAAGGGAGAACTTCCTGGTGTCAAAAAAGCAAGCTGGTAATTGAGGAGGAAGAAACATGGTTATGACTGATCCAATCGCGGATATGCTGACGCGTATTCGTAACGCAAATAGAATGCGTCATGAGAAAGTAGAAATGCCAGCTTCTCGTTTAAAGGCTGATATCCTATCAGTTCTTAAAAAAGAAGGCTTTATCACAGACTTCGTGGTCATGAAAGATGGAGCACAAGGCAAAATTGTAGTTACCTTGAAATATACATCGTCAAAAGAACGTGTCATCAAGGGACTAAAACGGATATCGAAACCAGGACTTCGTGTTTACTCGTCTGTTGAAGATTTACCTAAAGTGTTAAATGGACTAGGGGTTGCTCTTGTCTCTACATCAAAGGGAATTTTAACAGATCGTGAAGCACGTTTAGCAAAAATTGGCGGCGAAGTGCTCGCTTACGTATGGTAATTTAAGGAGGATATTATGTCACGTATAGGTAATAAAGTGATTCAAGTTCCTGCCGGAGTTACTGTGACGATTAGCGATGAAAACTACGCAGTTGTCAAAGGTCCTAAAGGTCAACTTGAATTCCAATTCAATTCGATGTTAGATATCAAATTGGAAGGCTCTACAATTACTGTAAGTCGTCCAAATGATGAAATTTTTTCAAGAAAGATACATGGAACCACACGTGCTTTATTAGCAAACATGGTGCATGGTGTATCAACAGGCTTTAAAAAGCAATTGGAAATTCGTGGTGTTGGTTATAGAGCAGCGCTCCAAGGCAATATCGTGAATTTGAGTATGGGTTATTCACACCCAATCAATTTAGAAATTCCAGCAGGGTTAACAGTTACAATTCCAAAGAATACGGATATTATTATTGAAGGTGCCGACAAACAAGTTGTTGGTGAATTTGCTGCTAAAATTCGTAGTACGAGAAAACCAGAACCATATCTTGGTAAAGGTATTCGTTATGTGGATGAGTATGTTCCACGTAAAGCTGGAAAGACTGCTAAGTAAGGGAGGATATGAAAAATGATTAAGAAACTATCAAAAAATGAAACACGTCAAAAGCGTCATCTTCGTATCCGTAAAATTGTTACTGGAACAGCTGAGCGTCCAAGACTTTCAGTTTATCGTTCGAATAAAGCAATCTATGCGCAAATCATCGATGATGTAAAACAAACAACCTTAGTTAGCGCTCGTAGTCAAGAAGTTGGGCTTACGCATTCAAATATTGAATCTGCAAAAGCAGTTGGTAAATTAATCGCCGAAAAGGCGCTTGCTAAAGGAATTACTGCAGTCGTATTTGATCGCAGTGGATACCTATATCATGGACGCATTAAAGATTTTGCTGATGCGGCTCGTGAAGCAGGATTACAATTTTAAGGAGGAAAACGTACATGGCTAGAGAAAAGTTCAATCAAGAAAATCAAGTTGAAAAAGAATTCGAAGAGCGCGTCGTTTCCATCAACCGCGTCACAAAAGTTGTTAAAGGTGGACGCCGCTTCCGTTTTGCTGCCTTAGTTGTAATTGGCAATAAACAAGGTCAAGTAGGTTTCGGTACAGGTAAAGCTGCTGAAGTACCTGATGCGATTAAGAAAGCAATCGAAGATGCAAAAACAAATATGATTCATGTTCCAATCGTTGGAACAACAATCCCTCATGCTATCACCGGAAATTACGGTGCAGGTAAGGTTTTCTTAAAACCAGCCTCAGAGGGTACTGGAGTTATCGCTGGTGGGGCCGTTCGTGCTGTATTCGAACTCGCTGGTGTTAATGACATTCTTTCCAAATCCCTTGGATCAAGTACACCAATTAACATGGTGCGCGCAACATTTGCGGGTCTTAAGGAATTAAGGACTGCAGAAACAGTTGCATCACTACGTGGTGTTGACATTGCGGAGTTGGTATAATGAAAATTCAAATTACATTAAAAAAGAGCTTAATTGGCCGCAAGCCAAATCAAGTTAAAACAGCACATGCACTCGGATTAAAAAAGATTCATCAAGTGGTTGTTAAGGAGACAAATGAAGCGCTCCTTGGTATGGTTAATACCATTGCTCACTTGGTTGAAGTTAAAGAAGTAGAGTAGGAGGTCAACCATGTTAAACGAATTAAAACCCGTTGAAGGTGCCCGTAAAAATCGGAAACGCCTTGGTAGAGGTCCAGGTAGCGGAACCGGTAAAACCTCCGGTAAAGGTAATAAAGGACAGCTCGCTCGCGCCGGTGGCGGTACTCGCCCAGGATTTGAAGGTGGACAGCTTCCTTTCTTCCAAAGACTCCCTAAAAGAGGCTTCAAGAATGTCAATCGTAAAGAATACGCTGTGATTAATCTTAAAGATTTAAATCAATTTAATGACGGCGAAATCATTACACCGGAAACATTAATTGCTCGTAATGTCTTAAAGAAATTAAACTCAGGCGTTAAGGTACTTGCCAATGGTACTCTTGAGAAGAAACTTACGGTCAAAGCTCATGTGTTTTCAAAAGCTGCTGAACAAGCGATCGTACAAGCCGGTGGAACAGTAGAGGTGATTTAAAGTGTGGTTACGAATTAAACGAGTTCTAAGTAACAAAACAGTGATGCTTCGCATTGCGTTCACATTGTTCATTCTGTTAGTCGTTAGAATTTTAAGTCATATTACAGTACCACTTTTTGACACCAGATCCATTGTAGCTTTTATGGAAGCGAGCGGAAGCTTTGTGGCCATTCTAAATAACTTTAGTGGTCAAGCTCTCGAACGTTTCTCAATCATGGCACTTGGTATCTCACCGTACATTACGGCATCCATTGCAATTCAAATGCTCCAAATGGTTATTCCACAATTTAAAGAGTGGAGTGAACAAGGAGAAACTGGAAAGCAAAAGTTAAATAAAATTACCCGTTATTCAGCACTAGCTGTTGCATTTATTCAAGGACTTGCATTAATCATTGGGATAAGTGTTAATGGTAGTGTGATTATCCCATCTATTGAAGCATCTGTTGTTGAACAATTTCGCTATGTATTCTATATTTATATGGCATTAGTCATGATGGGTGGTACAGCACTTGCTATTTGGCTTGGTGATTTGATTACAAAAAAAGGTGTAGGTAACGGTGTATCATTATTAATCGTTGCTGGGATTGTAACAAGTTTACCAGCTATGTGGACAACATTATGGGCTAAGTATATTATTGGTGGTACTTCAGGATGGGACATCGTGTTCTTCATCATTATCATCTTATTATACTTTGGTATTCTATTTGGTGTTGTGTTTATGCAAATTGCAACTCGTAAGATTCCGGTACAATACGCAAACCGTCAAGGCAAATCAGATTCTAATATTCCAATGAAGATTAATAGCGCAAGTGTGATTCCAGTCATCTTTGCTCAAACAATTTTATCAATCCCACTTTCAATTATTGGATTTTCTGGAGTAAGTAACACGGCAACATTATGGGTTGAAAATATTTTCAGTTCACAAAAGCCGATTGGATTCATCTTATTTGTAATTTTAATTGTTGTGTTCTCATTCTTTTATTCATTCTTAACGATCAACCCAGAAAAGATTGCAAATAACTTATCAAAATCAAATGCGTATATTCCTGGTGTTAGACCTGGTGAAGACACAAAAGATTTTGTTGCAAAATTATTATTTAAGATAACTGTTATCGGTACAGTATACCTTGTAGTTTTAGCCGTTCTTCCAATCATTACAGCCATTGTATTCGGTTTTCAAGGTAACGAAGCACAAGCGATTACGCTTGGAGGTACAAGTTTACTCATCATCGTTGGGGTTGCTATTGAAACCACACAACAAGTTGAAACAGACGCAGCTCAAGCAGAGTATACCGGTATCTTTAAATAAGGAGGATTTAATATGCGCATGATTATTATGGGCCCCCCTGGTGTAGGTAAGGGTACTGCAGCGGCACTTTTGTGCAATCATTATGGCATTCCTCACATTTCCACTGGAAACATTTTTAGAGAACTTTATAAAGACCAAACGGAAGTAGGGAAAAAAGCGAAAGGTTATGTGGATCGTGGGGAACTTGTTCCAGATGAAATCACTAACTTAATTGTTTATAACCGGTTATTACAAGATGATGCTAAAAACGGATTCTTGCTTGATGGTTTCCCTAGAAATACAGATCAAGCGAAAGCACTCGATGGATATCTCGCAGAATCACATATAATAATTGATGCTGTGGTAAATTTAAAAGCACCAGATGAACTCATTATTGAAAGAATCGGTGGACGTCGTGTGTGTGAAACATGTGGTGCAGTTTACCATGTAACAAATTTGAAACCAAAAGTTGAAGGCATCTGTGATAAAGACGGTGGAAAACTTATCCAACGTGTTGATGATATGGAATCAACTATTAAGAGACGTTTAGGTGTGTACTACAGTCAAACCGAACCCGTCATTGGTTATTATGAGAAGAAAGGTGCAGTGATTCACATCGATGGTACAGGTACCATTGAAGAAGTCAATGCACTCATCATGAAAGCTTTAGGTGAGTAAGTTTGATTCAAATTAAATCACAACGCGAAATTGAGCTGATGCGTGAAGCAGGACACATACTGGAACTCACACGTCAAATGTTAGAAAAGCATGTTAAACCTGGAATATCTACGCTTCAGCTTGATGAACTCGCTTACAATTTTATTCAAAATTTTGGAGCAACCCCTTCGTTTAAGGGTTACCATGGCTTTCCAGGATCATTATGTACTTCAATCAATGAAGTTGTTGTTCATGGCATCCCTTCTGCAAAAGATATTTTAAAAGAAGGCGACATTATTACATTGGATTTTGGCGTGAATTATAAAGGTTATCACGCAGATTCAGCGACAACCTATGCAGTTGGTCAAATCAGTCCAGACATTGAAAAATTACTTAAAGTTACTGAAGAAGCACTGTATGTTGGTTTAGAACAAGCAAAACCAGGTAATCACGTATCTGACATTTCTTTTGCGATTGAATCATTTGTAAAACCTTATGGTTACGGTATCGTTGAAGAGTTCACTGGTCATGGTATAGGACGTGAATTACATGAGGAGCCATTTGTTCCAAATTTCGGGAAACCGAATCAAGGTCCAATCTTAAAACCAGGTATGACGTTTTGTGTTGAACCGATGGTTAATCTCGGGACTAAACGAGTTAAGGTCTTAAGTGATAATTGGACAACTGTGACAACAGATCGCAAACCAAGTGCACATTTTGAGCATATGATTGTGATTACTGACACTGGATATGACATATTAACAACATTAAAGAAGGAGTGAATCTATGGCAAGACAAGATTTAATTGAAGTAGAAGCTCGAGTAATCGAAGTTCTACCAAATACAAAGTTCAAAGTTGAACTGATTCAAAACGGCCATATTGTATTGGCTCATGTTTCTGGTAAAATCCGCATGAATAACATACGCATTTTACCTGGTGATAAAGTAACGGTTGAATTATCACCATACGATCTAACACGCGGTAGAATTACATACCGCCGCAAATAAGGAGGCACGCACATGAAGGTAAGAGCGTCAGTTAAAAAAAGAAGTGAAGACGACATCATCGTTAAGCGTAAAGGCAAAATCTACGTCATAAATAAGAAAAATAAAAGACATAACCAAAGACAAGGTTAATAGGGAGGAACTATGGCAAGAATAGCAGGCGTTGACATTCCACGCGACAAACGCGTCGTGGTTTCGTTGACTTATGTATATGGTATTGGATTATCCACTGCCAAACAAATTTTAAAGGATGCCAATGTAAGCGAAGAAACTCGCGTAAAGGCATTAACTGAAGATGAATTAAACCGTATCCGTACAGAAGTTGTGAAGTATGTTACAGAAGGCGATTTACGCCGTGAAGTAACACTTAACATCAAACGTTTAATGGAAATCGGATCATACCGTGGGATTCGCCATCGTAAAGGATTACCAGTTCGTGGACAAAATACGCGTAACAACGCACGCACACGTAAAGGTAAACCAAAGGCAATCACTGGTAAGAAGAAGTAAGGAGGGAATAGATCATGGCACGTAAAAAGACAACAAAACGTAAGGTTAGAAAGAATATTCCCCTTGGTGTAGCACATATCCATACAACATTTAATAATACAATCGTTACAATCACTGATGTCGATGGTAATGCGATTGCTTGGAGCAGCGCAGGTGCTTTAGGCTTCAAGGGTAGCAGAAAATCAACACCATATGCAGCACAAATGTCAGCTGAAGCAGTTGCAAAAACTGCGATGGATAATGGGATGATTAAAGTTGAAGTATCCGTTAAGGGACCAGGACCAGGCCGCGAAGCAGCGATTCGTTCGCTTCAAGCTGCAGGGCTAGAAATTACAGCAATCAAGGATGTCACACCAGTACCACACAATGGATGCAGACCACCAAAACGTCCGCGTGGATAATCTTAAGGAGGGGTAACTTGTGAAAGACTTAAAGTTTGAAAAACCAACCGCAGTAGAAGAAATATCTGTTGAAGGTAATAAAGGTCGTTTTGTCATTCGTCCTTTAGAAAGAGGTTACGGTATCACATTAGGTAACGCACTAAGACGTGTGTTATTGTCATCACTTCCGGGTGCTGCCATTGTCAATGTTAAAATTGATGGTGTTGAGCATGAGTTTTCGACCATCGATGGCGTATTTGAAGACGTCATGGGGATCGTATTAAATCTTAAAAAAGTTATTTTCCAAGTGGAATCTTCGGATTCTAACTTTGAACAAAAGCTTGAACTCTATGCTGTTGGACCAGGCAAAGTAACCGCAGCTGATTTTAACCATGTTGACGGTGTTGAAATCGTTAATCTAGATCAAGAAATTGCAAATCTTTCTGAAAACGGAAGATTACAAATGATTGTTTCTGTACGCCGCGGTATTGGTTATGTGAATGCAGACCGCAACAAGACTTATAGCAAAAATGAAAAAAGCGTTATCCCCATCGATTCTATTTTCACACCGGTAACTCGAGTATCTTATCATGTTGAAAAAACAAGAGGTGATGCTGATGAACTTACGCTTGATATTGAAACAAACGGTGCTATTGAAGCGAAAGATGCACTTGCACTCGCATCAAAAATGCTCATTGATTATTTTAGCGTAATTGTTGAAATCAGTGAACAAGCGACTTCGTCTAATTTCATTTATGAACAAGAAGAGGAACCAGCAA
This sequence comes from Acholeplasmataceae bacterium UBA6181, assembly GCA_002422135.1. Lineage (GTDB taxonomy): Bacteria > Bacillota_I > Bacilli_A > Acholeplasmatales > Acholeplasmataceae > UBA6181. The sequence goes on along the minus strand of DITP01000089.1, from coordinate 33,924 downwards.
ATAAGAAACTTGAAATGAAGATTGAACAACTCGATTTATCAGTTCGTTTATTCAATAGTTTAAAGCGTTCAGGTATATATACAGTTGCTCAAATTATTCGTTTGACTGAAGAAGATGTCATGCGTTTCCGTAGTTTAGGAAGAAAATCTTTCAAAGAATTGAAAGAAAAACTTGCTGAACATGGATTAGAATTTGAAAACACATCGAATAAAGAATCTAAATTTCATTTAGATGAAGAAGAGAAGGAGTAAATCATGGCTTATAGTAGACTTAGACGCACAAGCGATCAAAGAAAAGCGCTCTTTCGTGACCTCGTAACAGATATTATTATCAACGAACGTATTGTCACTACGGAAGCAAAAGCTAAGGAACTTAGAAAAATCGCAGAACGTATGGTTACGCTTGCGAAAGACGGTTCACTTAGTGCACGTAGACTTGCAGCTGAAACCGTTCGATTTGAGGAAGTAAAAGAAGGACAAACTGCCCTTCAAAAACTCTTTTCTGAACTTGGACCACGCTATAAAGATCGCGAAGGCGGATACACACGTATTATTAAAACAGTGCCAAGACGTGGCGATGCTGCACCAATGGCAATTATTGAATTCGTCTAATTAAAAATAAAACAAGCCAAATCGGCTTGTTTTTTTATGAATTCATTTCTTGCTCAATATATTCAGCTTCAATAACCTTTTTTCCTCTAAGTTCAACATAGAAATTAGCAACGGTTGTTTGTACATAAGGAATAACAAAGAAAAGCGCTAATCCAAAGGTTATAATAGCTAATAGATACCAGCCAATAAAACTTAGATGAAGCATGAAGAGTTCGAATTTATGACCACGCATCATCTCTTGGCTTTTAGCAATCGCCTCCATCGGATCAATTGTTGGATTTTCAGTAATGATAAAAGCTGTCATGCTATACGAGAAAGCTTTAATAATACCAGGAATGATAAAGAGTAGTGACCAGAGAAAAGTAAATACTTGGGTTAATAAAATCGCTAAGAATGAAGTGACAAAACTTTGTTTAAACCCTTCAAATAAGAATTCATAATTATCACTACCATTTGGATTTTCAACCACATCAATGAGCGCATAAGATAATCCAACAGTCAGTGGTCCCATCAATAATAGACCAACAATCATTGGAATACTAGCTCCTGAAATAATACCGACAATGAGCGTCATAAGAAATACATACCAATAACGAGTTTTGAGTTGTTCTTTTGCACGTAACTTCATTTCTGAATAATTCATAATTCACCTCCGCAATATATTTTATTATAACATAAATGAATCGATGATTAATAGAGACGTGTGACGATTTAACAGTGATTTAAGGTTGTCAACTAACCCTTAAACATAGTATAATAAGACCAAGAGAAAGTAGGTATATATGATGAAATTTTCAGAGTTTAAGTATGAACGTCCGAATCTTGAAGTTATTAAAGGCGAAATAGAAAAATTACTTGAATTGATCGGAACGGATAAGTCCTATGAAGAAGAATTAAAAGCAATCCATTCTTATTTTAAGCTAAGTGATTCATTAGGAACACAAGGACAACTTGTTGGTATCCGCAATTCAATTAATACAACAGATGAATTCTATGAAAAAGAACAAGAATTCTTTGATGAAAACATGCCATATTTGCGTCAATATGAACAAATGTTTACAGAGAAATTATTAAAATCGCAACATCGTCAAAAATTAGAAGAAGAATTAGGTTCACTCATGTTCGAACGAGCAGAACTTTCATTAAAAGTTTTTAAACCAGAAATTATTGAAGATTTACAACAAGAAAACAAATTATCGACAGAATATGGTAAATTGATTGCATCCGCAAAAATAGAATTTGATGGAAATGTTTATAATTTAAGTCAAATGGCACCTTTTATTACACATAAAGATCGCGAGACAAGACATCGTGCGCAACTCGTTGTTTCAAAATTCTTTGCAGAAAATGAAGAGGAACTTGATCGTATTTATGATGAAATGGTGAAACTTAGAGATCGCATGGCTAAAAAATTAGGCTATGAAAATTTTGTTCAAATGGGCTATGATCGCTTTGGTAGAACCGATTATGATTTCAATGATGTAAAAAAATATCGTGATCAAATTTTTGAAGATATCGTTCCTTTAGTCAATGAACTTACTGAAAGAAAAGCTAAACGTTTAAATATTGAACATCCATATTCATATGATTTAGCATTATCGTTCTTATCTGGAAATCCAACTCCAAAAGGTGATCGTGAGTGGCAAGTCGAACGTGCACGGAAGATGTATCAAGAAATGTCACCTGCAACGCATGAATTCTTTGAATTTATGCTTGAACATGAATTATTAGATTTAGATAGTAAACCAGGTAAACAAGGTGGTGGATACTGTACTTTTTTACCAGATTATAATGCACCATTTATATTCGCTAATTTTAACGGAACATCACACGATGTGGATGTTTTAACCCATGAAGCGGGACATGCTTTCCAAGTTTTCTCAAGTCGTAATTTACTACCTGATTATCGTTGGCCAACGATGGAAGCGGCAGAAATACATTCAATGAGTATGGAATTCTTAGCATGGCCATGGATTGATAGTTTCTTCTTAGAAGACACTGCAAAATATAAATTCAATCATCTAGCCGGAGCAATTTCATTCCTACCCTATGGCGTATTGGTGGATGAATTTCAACATGGTGTCTATGAACATCCCAATTTGACACCTGACGAACGTAAAGCATTATGGCGTCGCCTAGAAAAGAAATACTTGCCATATAAAGATTATGGTGATGATGAATTTATGGAAAAAGGAACTTATTGGTTCAGACAAAGTCATATTTTTAATTCACCATTCTACTATATTGATTATACGCTTGCTCAAGTGTGTGCATTCCAGTATTGGATTAAGCACCAAGAAAATCGCAAAGAAGCATTAGACAGCTATTTAGCACTTTGTAAATTAGGGGGATCAAAGAGTTTTTTAGGACTCATAAAATCCGCAAATTTAAAGAACCCATTTGTTAAAGGTACTGTCAAAGAAATTGTTAAACCTATTAGAGCATATCTTGATTCAGTAGATGATTCTAAACTATAAAAAATGGCCTATTTAGGCCATTTTCTTGTTTATATCTTTGAGATATTTATAGATGTAATCAGCAGCTTCCATACCATCATAAACAGCTTTAGCAATTTGGAGTTTACCTCCAATTATATCGCCTGCAGCAAATATTCCTGGAACATTGGTTTGGTATTCTTTGTTCACAAGCAAGTTACCCTTTTCAACAATTAATCCTAATTGGTTTGCAAACTCTAGTGAACTAGGGGCTCCTAATGCGATGAATAAACCATCGACTTCATGTGTTCCTTTTTCTGTTTTTACAAAATTGATTTTATCAGTTCCACCAAATTCAACAATAGGTTCTAAGATGATTGGGAATCCTAAATTTTCATTCAATTCATTTCCATGTGTGAATATTGTGATATCTTTTGTCATTCGACTTAAATATTCAAGTTCATGTTTCATGTACTGGCCGCATCCAATGATTCCGATTTTTTTTCTTCGATAAAAATAACCATCACAAGTTGCACACATTGAAATGCCTTTTCCTCTATATTTTCGATAACCTGGAATTGTGAGATTTTCTCGTGTCTTTCCTGTGGCTAGTAAAACAGATTTTGTTTCAAGAGTTTCATTTTTTGTGATAATTGAAAAGTGGGATTCATTATCTTTAATCGATATCACAGTGTCATCTAAAATGCGAATTCCAAGTGAAAAAGCTTGTTTAATGCCATCTTCAATTAATTTTTTTCCATCAATTGGTTTATCAAATCCATAGTAATTTTCAATACTACTTTTATAATCTCCTAAAGCACCCAAATCTTTACCAATGACGATTGGATCAATTCCCGCTCTTTTTAGATAAATAGCTGCAGAAATACCTGCCGGACCTTTTCCGATAATAATGATTTGATTCATAGACCCATGAATGACTTTAAAGTATCCTTTGAATGGATGCCTAACATAGAATCTTCGATTTTACCATCTTTAAACAATATTATCGTCGGTATATTCATAATTCCGAATTCATCAGCAATTTCATATTGATCATCTACATCAAGTTTTGCGACTACACCATGTGGATGGATGTCTGCTGCTAAATCATCTAATATCGGTGCTAAACGTTGACAAGGTGAACACCAAGTTGCCCAAAATTCGACTAATACAGGCTTATTTGTCTCTAATACGACAGTTTTAAAATTTTCTTTTGTTAAATGAACGACCATGTTATCTCTCCTAAAATGGAATGCTATAGTAATTATAAATAATTTACATTGAAAAAGCCACTTATTTACCTTTATAGAAAATTAAATTTTAAATAATCGATAAAACGGTTTAACAAAGTTAAAGTAAATCAAACCTATTTTTGGATTTCACACTGTATCACTTTATAAAAACCTAGTTTACATGATATAATATTTAAGTACGAAATGTAGGTGAACTCATGATAAAAATAGAAGGCGTTAGCTTTTCATACAACCGACGAGATGATGCTTTATCTGAAGTTTCTCTGAACATAGAAAAAGGCTCTTGGACATCCATTTTAGGGCATAATGGATCAGGGAAATCGACATTATCCAAACTTATGGTTGGATTATTATCACCATCAAAAGGAACAATCACAATTGATGAACTACCATTGAATGAAGATAATTTATCGAAAATAAGAAAAAAAATTGGTATAGTCTTTCAAAATCCAGATAATCAATTTGTAGGTGTCACGGTAAAACATGACATCGCTTTTGGTCTAGAAAACCAATGTATTCCTCATGATCAAATGAAACAAAAAATTATGCAATATGCAAGATTGGTCAATATGGAAGAGTTTTTAGATAAAGAACCTCACCAATTGTCTGGTGGACAAAAGCAAAGAGTTGCTATTGCAGGAGCTCTTGCGATGGAACAAGATATATTAATTCTCGATGAAGCAACTTCGATGCTTGATCCAGAAGGAACATTAGAAATCATCGAATTAATCAAGCATTTAAATAAACATATGAATAAAACAATCATCACGATTACACATGATTTATCATTTGCTGCACAAAGTGATCATTTAATCGTTTTAAAAGATGGCAAAGTTATTTTAGAAGGGCTACCCAAGGATGTCTTTAAAGAAGAAGAACTTTTAAAGTCTTCACATCTTGAGTTACCTTTTGAACTTGCTTTGTTTAATGAGGTTACAAGACAAAAACCTGAGGATACAAAACTTTTGGAGGCGCTATGGGCATACAATTCAAAAATGTAGGCTACGCCTATAAAGGTTTCAAAAAAAGTTACGATGCAATTAAGAACATTAATCTAAATATTGAAGCTCAAGGTGAGTTCATCGCGATCGTAGGTCATACAGGTTCAGGGAAATCAACACTTGTTCAACATATGAACGCATTACTATTGCCAAATGAAGGCAATGTCATTGTTTTTGGGCAACAATTACCACCTAGAAAAAGTGAAAAGATTAATTATTTAAGACAAAAAGTCGGTCTTGTCTTTCAGTTTCCTGAATATCAACTTTTTGAAGAAACAATCATTAAAGATATCATGTTTGGGCCTAAAAATTTTAAAGAGACCTCAAGCCACGCACTTGAAAGCGCGAAGAGAGCAGCATCCATTGTTGGGATTGATGAATCACTTTATGAACAATCACCTTTTAGAATCAGCGGCGGTCAAATGCGGAGAGTTGCTGTTGCTGGAATTTTAGCGATGGAACCAGAAATTTTAGTTCTTGATGAACCTACACGAGGCTTAGATCCAAAAGGTCGAAATGACCTGATGGAAATCTTTAGAGAAATTCACGAAAAAGAAGACAAAACAATTATATTAATCACTCATGATATGGATTTGGTATCTGAATATGCAAAAAGAGTAGTTGTTTTAAGTGAAGGACACATTATATTCGACGGTAAAAAGGAAGACCTTTTTACACACCCCGATTTCAATCTTTACCACTTAGATTATCCAACACCGTTAAAAATATTAAAGCATTTAGAAGAAACCATTGGACTACCATTCGAACCTAAATATGATTTTTCAAGTCTCCTTGCCTATTTAAAGGAGGTAAATCATGAATAACATCACGATTGGCCAATATATACCCGGTGATTCCTGGTTACATCGACTAGACCCGCGAATTAAACTATTAAGCTTAGTTGTTTTGTTAGTTGCAACCTTTGTTATACCGATATCTCACGATATGATTCCACTCATTTCGATGGGGGCCATATTTATTGGAGTAATGGCTTTAACTTATTCGACAGGCATACCCATTCGAAAAGTATTAAATGGACTTCGACCAATTGTATTTTTACTTACATTTACATTTATCATTCAGGTTTTTTATGTTAAAAGTGGGGATATACTAGCATCAATTCCAATGTATATTTCTTTAACATCGATTATCGGGATTATTTTATTTATTATTTTTTATCAATGGTCTAAAAAGTATGTTCGGTTTAAGATTATTTATTTCTTCGCAGCCGTTTTAATGGTTTTTGTTTTACAAGCATATCTTCCTTATGTGCCGTTTACTTCTTATACACTTGATATTCACACGGATGGATTAATGCGCGCTTTATTTATTTTTGTTAGAATTACAAACGTTATTATCATGACATCACTTTTGACGTTTACGACGATGACTACTGATTTAAATTTCGCAATCGAAGCACTGCTTCGACCACTTAAAGTCTTTAAAGTTCCTGTCGATGTGATGGCAATGATGCTGTCATTAACCCTCAGATATATTCCAACTTTGTTAGGTGAAACAGAAAAAATCATGAAAGCTCAAGCTTCAAGGGGTGTTGATTTTAAAGAAAGTAAATTCAAAGAGAAGATTGTTCAAATTATTTCTCTTTTAATTCCAGTATTTGTTATTTCATTTAAACGGGCAGAAGATCTAGGAAATGCGATGGAAGTTAGAGGCTATGTTATCGGTGCTAATCGTACAAAAATCGATGAATATCACATTGGATTTACAGATATTGCAACACTTGTTATTTCTTTCATCATTTTAGCGATTATCATTGTTGTTAAAGCCTTATAATCATGAGATATCTTGCTATAGTTGGCTATGATGGCTTAAACTACAATGGATTTCAACGCCAAACGAATGGTGTAGGAATTCAAAATATCATTGAAAAAGCGTTTCGTTTAATGACACAAACTGAAATTCAAATACATAGTGCAGGGCGAACCGATAAAGGTGTCCATGCCTTAGGCCAAGCATTTCATTTTGATAGTCATCTTGACATAGAACCCGAAACTTGGGTAAGAGCACTCAATGATCGTTTACCTTTGGATATTCGGATTTTAAAAGTCAAACATGTATCTCAAGATTTTCATGCAAGGCATAGTGCAAAGTCGAAAGTCTATAAATATGTGATTGCTAAAAATCCATCAACACCATTTACACAACGTTATGAAGTTTATATAAAGAATCTTGATATTGAATCCATGAAAATGGCAATTAAAGATTTAGAAGGAACACATGATTTTAAAGGATTCTGTCAACACGTTAAGGGTAAACCTACCATTAAAACCATCCATGACATAACGTTTAGAGAAACCAAGAAACATTACACTTTTACATTTCATGGAAATAGTTTCTTGAAATACATGGTCAGATCAATGATGGGAACATTGATTGAAATCGGATTACATCGATTTGATGTTTCGATTATTCAAGAAATACTTGAAACACAAAATCGAAGGCTTGCTGGAAAGACAGCTGAAGCTCGGGGATTATTTTTAGTAAAGATTAACTATTGAGGATAAAACGAGGTGAGGGGAATGTTTATCACATTTGAGGGTGGAGAAGGAACTGGTAAGACAACATTAATCGCGAAGATTGCTGAATTTCTACGGAAGAACCATGAAGTAGTGACAACACGGGAACCAGGTGGCAGTGCTATCGCTGAAGCCATTCGTGATATCATTTTAAATCCTAAATATGAAGGCGTCACACCTACAACGGAAGCCTTATTGCTTGCTGCTGCAAGAACTCAACATTTAGATGAAGTGATACTTCCAGCACTAAAACAACATAAAATTATTTTGTGTGATCGCTTTTTAGATAGTTCATTAGCCTATCAAGCCTACGCGAGAGGATTAGGTTTTGATTTTGTTTTAAATATTAATGCCTATGCCGTTAAGCATTTACCCGATTTAACATTTTATATTGATTTAGATCCACAAGTGGGTATGAAAAGAATTGAAAACCGCGACAAATACGATCGACTTGACCAAGAAACTAAAGAATTTCATGATCGCGTGAGAAAAGGATACCTCGAAGTTTATAAGAAGTTTCCGAATCGAATAATCATTATTAATGGTGATCAGTCCATTGATGAAATCTTAAATCAAATTTTGAACAAGATACAGGCAAGCCTATGAAACAAGCATTTCATTTTTTTGAACAAACCATTAAAAAAAATCGACTTGCACATTTGTATTTGATTAGTGGACCTAAAGGGAGCGGAAAATCCCAACTTGTTGATGATGTAACATTTTTAATACTTTCTCAACAACGTACCGATGTATCTCATCTCAAACAACAAATCCAAGAACGCAAGTTAACCAATGTGATGGTTATCGAACCTGAAGGACTTGTCATTAAAAAAGAACAAATTTTGATGCTACAAAGTGAGTTTTCCAAAACTGCATTGGTCAGTGGACCAAGAATTTATATCATCAAAAGTATTGAAAAGATAAGTCAAGGTGCCGCAAATAGTTTACTTAAGTTCATGGAAGAACCACAAAGTCAAAAGGTTTATGGATTTTTACTGACTGAAAATATTGATGATGTGTTGACTACTATATGTTCTAGAAGTCAAATCATTCATTTAAAAAGCATCAATGAAAAAGATCTTGAAAATGAACTTTTGGAAAGAAATGTTGAAGAGAGAGTGGCAATCCTCGCTCCTTATTTAACAAAAGACTTAGAAGAAGCCATGCTATTGTCCGAAAATCCAAATTTTGTTGAACTAATTAATATCATCGAAGATCTGATTAAAAAATGGACATTTCCGGAAATATCTTATCCGTTATACTTGGCAGAAAAAAGTGCATTTTTAACTCAAGAACGCAATTTTTTTAAAAACTTTTTAGAACTTATATTACTCTATTTACTTGATCTCGTTCATTATAAGATTCACCAAGAAATAACCTATACATTTTTAAGATCTGATATTCAAATTCAAAGTGATCATATGGAAATTTCTGATATCCACGATCTCATTGATCAAATACAAACCATATTAAAACACCAAAGTTATTATATAAACCTTGAATTAGCACTTGAGGAGTTAGCACACATTTTAGAACAAAAGAGGTGATTCATTTGAAAGTAGCACTTGTTCAGTTTAAAGAAGCTGGAAAGAAATATTATTTTTCATACGAAGGATTAGAGGTTAATCCTAAAGATCGTGTTGTCGTTGAGACGTCTCGAGGAATTGAAATTGGGAATGTCTATTTACTGAAGGAAATTGAAGAAACTGATTTAATTTCCGAGTTAAAACCTATTATTCGTAGGGCAACAGAAGAAGATATTAAAGAAGATGAATACAACCAAACACTCGAATTTTCGATTGTGGATAAAGCGAAAGTTTTAGCTCATCAAAACGATCTTGAAATCAAAGTGTTAGGTGCTGAATATACATTGGATCGTAAACGGTTAGTCATTTATTTTGAATCTGAGACGCGTGTTGATTTTAGAAATCTTGTACGCGATCTGAGCGAAGTTTATCACACAAGAATTGAATTACGTCAAATAGGTCCACGTGATGCAGCCAAGATGATTGGTGGTATTGGACCTTGTGGTTTGATTTTGTGCTGTGCAACCTTTATAGGTGAGTTTGATACGGTATCGATTAAGATGGCGAAAAATCAAAATATCGCTTTAAATCCACAAAAAATTTCCGGTGTATGTGGCAAATTACTTTGCTGTATCAAATATGAGGATGAAACATACACCGAATTAAAAGAATTGATGCCTGACATGAATGAAAATGTTGTTACTGAAAATGGGACAGGTTATGTCATTGATTTAAATATTATTGCGCAAAAAATAAAAGTCCGTTATCCAGAGGATGGAAAAATCGAATGGTTAACGGTTGACCAAGTCAAACGAGTTTAATATGTTGAGAACATTGATTGGGACTAATCTATGGATTGAACAAACCGAAAGTCAAGCCTTTAATTTAGACACAGTTTTACTTGCAAATTTCGCAAAGATCCCTTATCGCACAAAACATATTTTAGACATTGGAACAGGTGTTGGTGGTCTCATGCTCTATTTAAGCCGTAAGACAAAGTCTAAAATCACTGGAATTGAGATTCAAGAAAATAGATATTTACAAGCTATTCGAAACATAGAAATCAATCATTTAGAGTCTCAATTATCATGTGTTCTATCGGATGTTCGTGAACTTAAATTTAAAGATGTTGATTATATCATTAGCAATCCACCCTTTTTTAGAGTTAATGAAGAAAGTCATTTATCAACAACCGAAGAAGACATGATTGCTCGTCATGAAATTAAGCTTACTCTCGAAGATTTGATACAAAAAGCATCTTCTTTTCTGAAAAACGGAGGATATATGACTTTCATTCATCGGCCAGATCGTTTCGAAGAAGTTGTAAAAATAATTGGAGACAATCAGATGGTGATTAAACGCATTCGGTTTGTCCATCCATATTTACATAAAAAAGCAAATCACGTTTTAATTGAAGCCATGAAAAACGGAAATCCGGGGTTAGTTGTTGAAGCACCATTGATTTTATATCATGATAAGCATATTATAACGAAAGAATTAATTCAGATTTATGGAGGTGGAAAAGATGTTACTATCACTACTTAATCGGAAAGAAAAACTCAAGTTTTTAGATTTAGCCATGCATATGGTTTCTGTGGATGGAGAGCCTAGTCAGGTTGAGCAAAGACTTTTAAACATGATGTTAGCCGAAGTGGGCGATAATATTGTTCAAGAGTATCATTTTTCACTAAGTCAAGATTTAGAGGAAACAATCGCTTTTTTTGCAGATAATCACAAGACCGTTAAACATATTGTTTATTTAAATCTATTAAAAGTCGCGATGAATGATGATTTTTATAATACAACTGAGCATTTTTTCTTAGAAAACATTCGGATTAAATTATCGATTGATGAAACAAAGAAAAAACAAATCATGAGACTTGTTTATAAAGAAAGAGATTTAAGAGAAAGTGCGAAAAGGATTGTTAGCCACTAATGCAGAAAAGTTTTGATACAAATCAAAAAAAACTTTATATTGTTTCAACACCCATCGGTAATTTATCGGATATGACCTATCGCGCCGTTGAAGTTTTAAAGATGGTCGATCTCATTTTAGCTGAAGACACACGCAATTCTGGTGTTTTGCTGAAACACTACCACATCGAAACTTCAATGCTAAGTTATCATGAGTTTAACAAAAATGAAAAAGAAAATATGATTTTAAGCATGCTTCTTGAAGGCAAAAATATTGCATTAATCAGTGATGCGGGTACTCCTGGGATTAGCGATCCAGGGTATGAAATCATTAAGGCAGCTATCGATAACGGATTTGATGTGATTCCGATTCCCGGAGCATCCGCTATTTTAGCAGCCCTTGTTTCATCGGGTTTAATCATTCAACCCTTTACATTTATTGGATTCTTACCGCGTAAGTCAAGTGAAGCGAAATCATTATTGTCGACATACACTCATCGAAAAGAGACATTAGTTATTTATGAATCCCCACTTCGTATTGACAAAACAAATCAAATGCTATATGAAATATTAGGGAATCGCAACGTCTCTTATGCAAGAGAATTAACTAAGAAATTCGAAACGATTTATCGGTTAAGCCTAGAACAAGCAATCCATCAAACATTTGATCAACGAGGTGAATATGTCATCGTGATTGAAGGGGATTTCCAAGAAGAGCATTTTGATATTTCAATCTTTGATCATGTCAAACAATACATTGATATGGGATATGATGAAAAAGATGCGATGAAGCAAGTTGCTAAAGATCGAAAGATTACAAAAAGTGAAGTTTACAAAGTCTTTAAAATTGAACACTAAATAACTTGATTTTGATATTTATTCCGTTATAATGTTAATGTATAGGCAATGAGAAAAAGAGTAACATGTTTGATGGATATTAGAGAGTTCATGGTTGGTGAAAATGAACCCTAAAATATGTGAAAATGGTTTTTGAGCCTTTTAGCCGATAGGTAGGCTAGAACGTATATGCTGCGTTAAGGCATTTGAGTGCTAGATTTTTATCTAGAACTAAGGTGGTACCGCGATGATTCGTCCTTAGATTTTTTTTGGGCGATTTTTATTTTATATAGGAGGAATGACAATGGAAAAGAAAAAATATTATATTACAACAGCGATTGCATATGCATCGGCAATCCCACATATTGGAAACGTATATGAAGCGATATTTGCAGATGCGATTGCGCGTTTTAAACGTTTAGACGGGTATGATGTCCTCTTTCAAACAGGTACAGATGAACATGGCCAAAAAATTGAAAGTAAAGCTAAAGAAAATGAGCTTTCACCGAAAGCATATGTTGATTTCATCTCATCAGAAATCAAACGAATTTATGACAAAGTGAATGTGAGCTATGATCGTTTTATTCGTACAACTGATGAAGATCATGTTCAATCGGTTCAAGCAATTTTTAAAAAGCTGTATGATCAAGGCGATATTTATTTAGGTGAATATGAAGGATGGTATTCAATTGCCGAAGAAGCATTTATTTTAGAAAAAGATATTGTGGATGGAAAAGCACCAAATGGTGATATTCCAGTATGGACAAAAGAAGCAGCATACTTTTTAAAACTCGCGCCTTATCAACAAAAACTTCTTGATCACATTGAAGCACATCCAGAGTTTATCGAACCTGAATCGAGAAGAAACGAAATGATTCAAAACTTTTTAAAAGAACCACTTCCTGATTTATCAGTTTCAAGAACTTCGTTTAAATGGGGCGTACCAGTTGATTTTGATTTAGACCATGTGGTTTATGTCTGGATCGATGCCCTGTCAAATTATATTACTGGTCTTGGATATCATCCGAATCAAAAAGAAAGTGATTTGTTTAAATCTTATTGGCCAGCCAACGTTCATTTGATTGGAAAAGACATTTTAAGATTTCATACCATTTATTGGCCGATTATTTTAATGGCGTTAGGTTTAGAACTACCTAAACAAGTATTTGGCCATCCATGGGTATTATTTAACAAAAACAAAATGTCAAAATCAACAGGTAACGTCATGTATACGGATGAACTAGTAAAGCATTTTGGTGTCGATGCGATACGGTATTACGTATTACACGAAATTCCATTTGCTCAAGATGGCAATATCACATATGAATTACTCATTGAAAGAAACAATAGCGATTTAGCAAACACCATCGGTAATTTAGTAAATCGTACCATTGGTATGGCACATAAATATCGTCAAGGTGTGATAAAAAAAACAATACTCAATGAGCCGTTTGAATTGAGTTTAAAAGAAAAGGCACTGGATGTTTTACCTAAAGTCAGACAATCTATGGATGAATTAAGGGTATCCGATGCTCTCGAAGAAATTGTTCAACTTGCACGATACGCCAATAAGTATATTGATGTTTCTGAACCATGGGGACTTTTTAAGAATGAATCTAAAAAAGATGAACTCAATCATGTGCTTTATCATCTTGTCGAAACAATTCGGTTCATCGCGGTTTTATTACAACCATTTATTCCTGAAACAGCATCAAAGATTGCACTTCAACTTAACATTCAAAATTTAAGTTTCGAATCTTTACGTGAGTTTGGTGTATATCCAACACAAACTTTAGGAAAAGGAACACCATTATTTGAACGTTATGATCTTGACCTAAAAATTCAATCAATCCTTGATCAAAAGAAAGATTAAATTTAAAAGACCTGGCGACAGGTCTTTTTCATCTGATAAAAGTAAATTATCATAATCTTCGTGGTATTCTAATAATAAGAAATAAAGGAGTTTATATGATTTATACAGTCACTTTAAATCCAGCAATTGACTATGAAATCGATTTGAATGAGGTCAATTTGGGATTATCCAATAACATCGAGCAACAACGTTTTATTCCTGGAGGTAAAGGGATTAACGTCTCAAGAGGATTGAGCTATTTGGGCGTTAAATCTAAAGCCATTGGATTTTTAGGCGGTTTTACTGGTGACTTTATGAGAGAAAAATTGAAAATAGACGACTTTTCTTTTGAATTTGTAACAATCCAAGACATCACAAGAATAAACCTCAAAATTCATGAAGAACATCGGCATACAGAAATTTCGGGGAAATCACCACGTATATCATCGGCTGAAATAGAGGAATTCATGAGAACTCTCGATTACTTAAAAGATGATGATATCCTTATTATTTCTGGTAGCCAGCCTAGAGTTCCAATCAATCTTTATCAAGCCATTCTCGAACGATACACTCACCTTAATCTTCAAATTATTTTAGATGTTCCAGGGAACGCATATAAAGAATTGCTTTCCTATCGACCTATGCTTATTAAACCTAATATTGATGAACTCAAGGATTTTATTCAAAAAGAAATCGTTACGGAAGACGACATCATTCAAGCTTGCAAATTGATGATAGAAAAAGGAAGTCGTGCAGTCATTTTGTCTGTGGGTGAAAATGGTGCGTTTTATATTGATTACGAACGAATTTATTTTATAAAACCCGTTAAGGGTTCCGCAAAAAGGTTTTTTGGAGCCGGAGACCATCTAGTTGCCGGATTTGTTTTCGGACACCTTAGAGGCTTAAATATGAAGGACAAATTGCGTTATGCTATTGCTTGTGCGTCACTTCAAATATTTGAACAAAACGGGTATAATCTAACCGAAGTAGAAGAGATAATGAATCTAATTGAAATTGAGGAAATCACTTATGATTGAGACTTTGATTGATGTTAATTTAATCGATTTATCATTAAATGCGAGAACTAAAGATGGTGTTTTTCATGAACTTGCATTGTTATTACATCGGCACGAACGAATCATCGATTATTATCATTTTATCGAAGATGTTTATGAAAGGGAAAGTTTGGGAACAACTGGTTTTGGTTTTGGGATTGCAATTCCACATGCAAAGTCACCATATGTTAAAATTCCATCTGTATGTTTTGGGAAAAGCGAAAACGGTATATCATATGACAGTATTGATGGTAAACCTGTATATTTGGTATTCATGATTGCAATGCCAGATACAGATTCTAAACAACATTTAACAACACTTGCATGGCTATCTAGAAATTTAATGCATGAATCCTTTAGAAATAAACTGATGGATGCGAAGTCTCCAGAAGAAATCATTCAAATCATTCATCAAGCGAATGAAGGTGAAAAAGATTGAGAAAGATTGTAGGAGTATCAGCGTGCATTACCGGTATTGCCCATACTTATTTAGCAGCAGAATCATTGAGTGAAGCTGCAAAAGCATTGGGGATCGAAATTAAGATTGAAACACATGGTGCAATTGGCATCGAAAATAAATTAAGTCAAAAAGATATCGATGAAGCCATTGGTGTTTTAATCGCTTCAGATATCGTTATTGATGATCATCGTTTTATGAATAAGAAAGTCATTAAAGTGAGTACTCATGAAGCAATCAAACACCCTAAAAAACTGATTCGATTTTTCATTGAAGAAGAGGTTTAAAATGAATAAGTACTTTTTATCACATATTATGCACGGCTTAACTCATGTCATTCCGTTGTTAATCATCAGTGGACTAATGCTTGTCATTCGTCCTATTTTTCCGATTAATATTCAACAAGATTATTTGACACCTATCATTGAATTTTTGTGGATAATTTTATTGCCTATATTTAGTGCATTTGTGATGTTTTCCATATCAGATCGACCAGGAATTGTCCCCGGGTTAGTTATTGGATTTTTTATATATTATTTAAACTTAGGGTACATAACGGTTATCCTCTTTAGTTTTATGGCAGCTTATATGATTTTAGGAATGAAAAAAATCGTTTCAACTATGATATTAAGTATTAAATCTATATTTTCAATCATTTTTATCCCTGCGATTGTTATTGGTTCATCACTTCTATTTATTTATCTATGGCATCTATTGATTACTCAATATTTTATGACATTACTTAATTTAACTATCCCATATGGTATTGTGATTGCACTATCCGTGATTTTAGCATCAATGATGAGCTATGACTTTGGAGGTCCAGTGAATAAATTAGCATTTTTAATTGGTGTCATATCACTTCAATACAATGAACCCTCGATACTTATGGCAGCGGTAATGGCTGGAGGCATGATTCCTCCACTTGGTATCGCCTTATCAAAGTTAATAACCCCCAAACACTTTAGTCAAGAAGAAAAAAAGAAAGCAAATCTAAATTATCTGAATGGTTTTTTCTTTATGACGGAAGGTGTATTGCCATTTGTGCAGGATGATTTTAAGAATAAACGAATTTTATGTATGATAGCAAGTGGATTAACGGGGTTAATCATTGCTCTATTTAAAACGAAAACAACTTTTCCCCATGGGGGTATTATCATCATTCCATTTATGGATCAATGGATTGGATTTGTAATCGCACTTTTCATAGGTTCAATTGCGCTTGCTATCGCATATAGCAGTTTATTATTCAAGAAAAGTAAAAATGTGTAAATTCGTGCCATCCACATATTTACTTTGTAGTGTCATATTGTTATAATATCAACGTATTCAATGTATCGTATAATCGACCTGATGTGGAGGTCAAGTTTCTACCGTGATTCCGTAAAAATCGCGACTACGATATGAAAACGTTTCTTTTGTTTTCATATGTAGAAACCGCATGATTAGTTGTGGTTTTTTGTTTTTTATTATGCATGTGAATACAAAAAAATAAAAAGGAGACAGTGCATGGAAAGAATTAAAAAGTTCTTCAAGATTGAAGAAAGAGGTACGAGTATTCGTACAGAATTGATTGGTGGATTAGTTACGTTCTTAGCAATGGCTTATATTTTAGCAGTTAACCCTAATATTTTAGGTGCTGCAGGCATGCCAGCCGGTGGTGTGTTTATTGCAACCGCGATTGCATCTGCAGTCGCAACACTCATTATGGGTTTATTTGCAAATTATCCAATTGCGCTTGCACCAGGAATGGGAATCAATGCTTTATTTGCATATACTGTAGTTTTAGGTGCAGGTTATTCATGGCAAGAAGCACTTGCTGCTACCTTTATTTCGGGTGTAATCTTCTTAATCATTTCTTTAACACCACTTAGAAAATCCATTATTAATGCGGTTCCTGCAAGTTTGAAAAAAGCTATTGGTGCTGGTATTGGTTTCTTTATCGCATTTATCGGATTAAAGAATGCTGGTATCATTGTCGCCAATCCTGCAACATTTGTTGGGCTTGGTAATTTCTCCAATCCTACAGTTTTACTCGCTTTATTTGGAATTTTATTAGCTTTAGTCTTGTTTGCAGTCAAACATAAGATTTCTAAGTTCGCCTTCATCTTATCCATTTTAATTACAGCAATCGTAGGTTTAATTCTTGGGTGGATGGGTGTTGCAGGCATGCCTTCGTTTACAGGTGGGTATACTGATTTAAATACATTTGGTGATACATTCTTTGCATTTGGTACTGGGTTAGGCAGTGTATTTAGTCATCCGAATTTATGGTTTATTATATTCTCTTTCTTATATTTAGACATTTTTGATACAGCTGGTACTCTTATTTCTGTTGCTGAACCTGCTGGATTACTTAACGAAAAAGGCGAAATGGAAAACATTGATCGTGCCTTAATGGCAGATGCTATTGGTACAGTAGTTGGATCAGTTGTTGGTACATCGACAGTCACATCATATATTGAATCAACTTCAGGGATCGAATCTGGTGCTAGAACCGGTTTATCTTCAGTCGTTGTCGGTTTATTATTCTTAGTAAGTATTGTTGCATATCCAGTATTTAGTGTTTTCATTAACTCATCTGCAGTCACTTCAATGGCGCTTGTTCTTGTTGGTATTTTAATGGTTAGTCAACTTCAAGGTATTGAATGGGATGACAAACCAACATTAGCAGCTGCATTTATTACAATTATTACGATGGTGTTAACATATTCAATTGGTAATGGTATTGCCTTTGGATTTATCGTTTATGTTTTAATGATGCTCGCTCAAAAACGTTCTAAAGAAGTCACTTGGGTGATGTATGTTCTAGCTTTGGCATTTATTGCATATTTTGCAATTAACGCCATCGTTTAAGATAAATTACAAATAGAAAAGGGAATCCGCAAATTCCCTTTTTTCTTTTCTTTTTCAATACGAATTATTTTTCTTTTGAATTGCTTCGATCTAACAAGTTAATACCTTGATTCAATAAGATTCCAACAATCGCTGCTAAACTCATACCCGATAATCCAGATGTTGATGTGATATTCAAGTATGCTCCACCTAATCCGATAACTAACATAGTTGAGACGACAACTAACTTTTTCATATCCGATAAATCAGTCTTATCTTTAATTAATACTTTGACACCGTTTGCTGCAATTAATCCATATAAGATAATTGTCATTCCACCTATAACTGCCCAAGGAATTGAATTAATAAACGCTTGAATCCAACCAAAGAATCCCAGGAGAACTGCGAAACACGCTGCTAATCCAGTCACCCATACTGAACCTACTTTAGTGACAGCGATGACTCCTGTGTTTTCTCCATAGGTTGTGTTCGCTGGACCACCAATGGCTGCAGAGACGAATGTTGCAATTCCATCACCCATTAATGTGTTATGTAATCCTGGATTTTCAATGAAGTCTTCTCCAGTGATTTGTCCTAATACTACATGGTCACCAATATGTTCTGAAATGGTTACAAATGCTAATGGTAAGAAAATCAACACTGCACTAAAATCAAGTGCATAAGTGCCTATAAACGAGAAGTTCGGGATTTGCAAGAAACTGTATCCAACAAACACGGTTGTTAAATCAACTAAACCAAAGATGATTGCTGCAATGTATCCAACAAAGATAGCGACTAAGAATGGAACAATCCTTAGGAATCCTTTTGCTTTAATCGAAAGAAGAACAACTGCTGAGAAAGTGATAAGCGCAACTACAGGTTCTTTCCACGTCATACTACCATCTAATCCAGCACTACTAATTGCTACTGGAGCAAGTGATAAACCGATAATGATAATCATAGGACCGATGACAACTGGAGGTAAAAGTTTTCTTAACCATCCACTACCTACAAATCTTATGATGGTTGCGACTACCGCATAAACTAAACCAACGATCATTAACCCTACATAAGCACTTCCTACACCATTGGATGCAACCGCAACTTGAATTGTTGTAATGTAGGCAAAGCTACTTCCTAAGTAAACTGGAACTTTAGCTTTTGTACAGGTGATGTAAATTAGTGTTCCAATTCCACTTGCAACAAGTGCAACGCCAACATCTAGACCCGTTAATAAGGGGACTAAAACGGTTGCTCCAAACATCGCAAATACATGTTGAAGACTTAAGATAATCCATCTGCCAAGCGATTTTGGCTTTTCTGAAATACCAATAATTAAACCTGATTGATTCATTTAACTTCTCCTTGTTTATATTTTAGAAAGGCCTTGATGAAAAAAAGGACACAAGTGTGTCCTTTAATGGCTCAGGGTATAATGATTCTGATACCTTATTACGCTCACGGGCATAACTTAAAGGACCTTTTCTGTTACAAGTATATCATGAATATTTTGAATTACAACCCTAAAATGAAGAAAAAAATGATATCATAAAATTGGTGATTATATGAAAGAGATTATGAATAAAGAACAACTCTCAAGAACTTTGAAACGGATGACTCATGAGATGATAGAAAGAAACTCAAATTTGAGCGACATTGTTTTAATTGGCATTTTGAAAAAAGGTTATCCGATTGCACAAATGCTTCAAGTAAATTTTAAAAGATTTGCGGATATTGAAGTTCCTTGTTTCCCGTTAGATATTCATCCATATCGAGATGATATTTATCCTAAGGATCAAGCAGATTTACAAGGGCTAGATATACATGAAAAAAATGTCATACTTGTTGATGATGTTCTATTTACTGGAAGAAGTGTAAGAGCCGCGATGGATGCACTGAGTGATCATGGGAGACCAACCCAAATTCAATTAGCTATTTTAATTGATCGTGGGCATCGAGAATTGCCGATTAGAGCGGATTATATTGGGAAAAATATTCCAACTTCACAAAATGAAAGAATCCTTGTTGACCTTATTTCACAATCAGTTTTTATTGTTGAAAACGAGTGAAAATAGATCAATCAATTAACAAGTATTTTCAATTTTAAAAGCCTTATTTGAGGGTATCCTTTGTGCATTAAAACTGTTGACTTTTACTATGTAATATAGTATTATTACTTAGGTACATAAGTTTTATCCACTTTATAGCCCTTATTTCAACCCAAAGAATATAAGGAGAAAACGCATGAAAACATATATGGCAAACGCACAAACCGTTTCACGTAAATGGTATGTGGTCGATGCAGAAAACAAGACCCTAGGTCGCTTAGCGACTGAAGTCGCAACCGTATTGAGAGGAAAACATAAACCAACCTACACTCCTCATGTAGACTGTGGTGATTATGTGATTGTCGTCAATGCAGAAAAAATTTCATTAACTGGTAAAAAATGGGATCAAAAGATGTATTATAGCCACTCGGGTTATAATGGAGGTCTTTCCAGCACAGCAGCTAAAGATGTTATGGCTAAATTTCCAACACGTATGGTTGAAAAAGCAATTGTTGGTATGCTTCCGCATACACGTTTAGGAAAGCAAATGGCGGATAAATTATTCGTTTATGCTGGACCTGAACATAAACATCAAGCGCAACAACCAGAAAAATTGGAGGTGTAAGACATGGCAAAGAATAAAGTTCAATATTTAGGAACAGGTCGTAGAAAGAGCTCTGTCGCTCGTGTCATTCTTTCGAATGGTAAAGGCGAATTCGTGATTAACGGACGCACTTTTGAAGATTACATTCCATCTGCTGCAACCCGCTTAGACGTCTTACAACCACTTACAATTACAGAAAATGAAGGTAAATACGATATTTCAGTAAATGTTTATGGTGGGGGTTTAACTGGACAAGCTGGAGCAATCCGTTTAGGTATTACTCGTGCACTTCTAGAAGTAAATCCAGAATTACGAGCTACATTAAAACCAGCAGGATTAATTACAAGAGATTCTCGTTCGAAAGAACGTAAAAAGTACGGCTTGAAAAAAGCACGTCGTGCAGGACAATTCTCAAAACGTTAATCGATTTAGGACCCTTTGGGTCCTTTATTTTTTATGATATAATATGACTAGACGTTTGATGAGGGGCATTATGAAATTAAATTACAAACGCACATTTTATATTGGGATCGTCTTTTTCATTATTTCAATGTTTTGGCAAACCTATGATATGTTGATTGCAAGAACATTGATTGATAAGTACGGTCTAACACAAACATGGTCAGGAATTGTTATGGCACTTGATAACATCATGGCTGTTTTTTTGCTTCCACTTTTTGGTTCGTTATCCGATAGATCGAACGCTAAAATCGGAAGAAGAACACCTTATATTATTGTAGGTACTGTCATTGCTGCATTTGCATTTATGGGGCTAGCTTATGCTGATTTTGTTCAAACTGAAAAGATTAAAATGACTGATATTATTGAATCACATTATGATGTTGCTTTCGAATCTGTTGAGTACGAAGAGGAAAAAACACATTGGTTTATTGTGATTGACAATATGCGAGATGAACGTCAATCAAGCCTAGAATCAGGTCTCATTAGTCAAAACCAATATGAAACATGGTATCAAAACACACATGATGGAATGCTTTCGATATTGGCTCAAGCAAGTGACAATTTGTCTGCTCGACAACTTTATGAAATCAAAGATTTATATTACGGCTATTTATCGACAAGAGCATGGGAAGTAACTTCAAGAGACCCATCAACACTCATTATTTTTATATCGACACTTTTTGTTGCACTCGTTGCGATGGCGATTTTTAGATCACCAGCTGTCGCATTAATGCCTGATATTACGATAAAACCATTAAGATCTAAAGCTAACGCTATCATCACATTTATGGGTGCTGTTGGTGGTATACTCGGTGTCTATATCATTATGTTGAGTGGCTTAAATCGACATGCATATGATAATCATGCTAAAGTTTTCATTATTATTGGTATTATCATGCTCATTGCTTTAGGTGTCTTCTTATGGAAGGTGAGAGAACCTGAATGGGTTAAAGATAAAATCGAAATAGAAAAACATCTTAATATGGTCATTGAAGAGGAAGAACAAAGATTACCTTTAAGAAAACAATTTTCAATGAAGCATTTATCAAGACGTAAATCGAGATCACTTTATTTCTTACTTATTTCAATTTTTATGCTCTTTATGGGTTATAACGCAGTGATGAGTAAACTTGCGGATTATTTGCCTAAAGTTTTAAATATGAATTACTTTGATTTTCCATTTATTGTGGCTCAAGCAGTTGTTATTATGATGATCGTTCCGGTTGGGATTTTATCATTAAAATTAGGTAGAAGAAGAACGATTATTATGGGGATGATTGTCGTCATCATAGCTTTTGGATCCATTTATTTTTTAAAAGAAAGACAAGCATGGTTAACTGCAATGGTTGTTCTTTTTGCTGGTGTTGGATGGTCAATGATTTCCATCAATACATACGTTATGGTTGTTGAACTTGCGAGTGGTGGAAATTCTGGATTATACACAGGATATTATTACTCCGCATCGATGACAGCTCAAATCGTAACGCCAATATTATCAGGTATATTGATGGATCGTTATGGCCGTTTAATTTTGTTTCCATATGCTACATTCTTTGTTTTACTTGCATTTTTAGCTTTTATTTTTGTTAAAGAAGGCGAAGCTAAGAAAATTAGAAAACATCTATTCAAAAATTTGATGACGAAGAGGGATTCGCAATGAAAATCATGGTGATAGGATATTCAAGTTCTGGGAAATCAACATTTTCTAAACGTCTATCAAGAAGTTATAATGCACCTATTTTACATATTGATCGAATCTTTTTTGCACCAAATTGGGTTGAACGGGATAAGCAATTAGTAGAACAAGAAATTAGAGAGTTCATGAAACAAGATGATTGGGTGATTGATGGATTATATCGGAAATTAGCAACTGAACGGTTTGATATTGCAGATCAAATCTTTATTTTTGATTTCAATCGTTTTAAATGTTTATATGGAGCTATTGTTAGACGAATTAAATTTCACAATCAAAATCGTGATTCGATTGCTGAAGGATGTAAAGAACGATTGAATTTGAGTTTCATTTGGTGGATATTGTTTAGCGGAAGAAAGAAAAATTCGAAAGAATTATTTAAATTAATTCAAGAAAAATATCAAGATAAGGTCATAGTTTTTAAAAATCGTCGACAAACCAATCATTATTTAAAAAGCATAGGATATCAAGGTTCATTTAATTATGAGTGAAATATCACATAGTCATTGTTTGTAGCTGTCTAAATATCGTATAATAGTTAAGACTAAAGGTGGAAACAATATGAGTAAAATTCGCGTTAGATACGCACCTAGTCCTACAGGACTTCTTCACATTGGAAATGCACGAAGTGCTTTATTCAATTACATCTATGCGCGCCATTTTGGTGGTGATTTTATCATTCGTATCGAGGATACGGATGTTGCTAGAAATGTAAAAGGTGGCGAAGAGTCTCAACTTAACAATTTAGGTTGGTTAGGATTAAATTGGGATGAATCACCAGATAAAGGTGGGGAATATGGCCCTTATCGCCAACTCGAACGCTTAGATTTATATCAAAAATATGCGAATGAACTTTTAGAAAAAGGTTTTGCCTATAAAGATTATCGTGAAGATAGTGATCAATATGCGATTCGATTCAAAGTTCCCAAAGATCAAATGTACGTTTTTGATGATATCGTACGTGGTGAATTGAAGTTTTTGAGTAAAGATGTTGAAGATTGGATTATTATGAAAGACAATGGTATTCCAACCTACAATTTTGCAGTGGTTATTGATGATCATCTCATGGAAATCACTCATGTTCTACGTGGCGAAGAACATATTACAAACACACCGAAACAAATGATGGTTTATCGAGCTTTTGGTTGGGATGAGCCTAAATTTGGTCATATGACCATTATTGTGAACGAACAAAAGAAAAAACTGTCGAAACGCGATAAAAATGTCATTCAATTTATTTCAGAATATAGAGCCATGGGATACCTTCCTGAAGCCATGTTTAATTTCATTGCGTTATTAGGTTGGTCACCTTCTAGCAATCAAGAAATTTTATCACAAGAAGAAATCATTAAAGGATTTGATCCAAATCGTTTATCCAAAGCACCAGCGATGTTTGATAAAGAAAAACTTGCGTTTGTTAACAGTAAATATATCAAAAAACTCAGTGTTGAAGAACTTTCAAATAAAGCTGTTCCATTCTTAGAAAAAGCGAAAATTGAAATTCCTAGTGAAACTTGGTTATATACTCTCGTATCGGTTTTACAAGATCGTATGACTCACATTGGTGAAATTGTCGATTTATATCATGCATTTTTCCATGATCAGTTTCATATAATCGAAGAAGCTTATCAATTTTTAGTTGAAAACCAATCAGCACATATTTTAGAATCATTTAAAAATCATTTAACTCAAAGTAGTTTTATTCCCGAGGATATTGAAGCATTAATTAAACAAACAGGACTCGATACAAATACGAAGGGTAAACCTCTATTCATGAGTCTAAGAATCGCAACAACAGGGGATATGCACGGTCCAAGCTTACCTGTTTCATTATCTTTATTAGGTAAAGAACGCGTATTATCTCGTTTAGAACAAACTATTAAAAAGCTTAGAGGTGAATCATGAGAAAAATCGCATCATTATTTATGTTATTAACATTGACTTTGGTATTAATTAGTTGTGGACCAAGAGTCAGTGTCAAAGGCTATTTTTTAGATGTAGAAGAAAGAACAACATCAGTAACATTTTCATTTGAAATCGAAGATCCAAAAGAAGAAATCACAGGCAACATAATTGCTGAAATCGTTGATAAAGAAACAAACATGTTAGTCAATTCACGAACACTTTATCAAGAAAGTGATTATAACGATATCGTTTTTTCCGGATTAGCTAATCCAGGTAGTTATCGAATTGATATCCGTGTCATGGTTGGAAGAGAATCAATTGTGATTGTTTCTCATGACGTTGAACTCCTTTCTTTAGAGGCACAAACCATTCATACAGTTGAAGAATTTATGAATATGGCAAACAATCCAGAAGGGAACTATGAATTAGGTCAAAATCTTGATTTTTCAAATGTCGATTTCGTATCTCCATTTGGAAGTGTATCCAAAACGTTTTATGGTACTTTTGATGGAAAAGGCTATACCATATCAAATATCACTTTTAGTTCGATAACAGGAAATCTTGGTGTTTTTGGATATATCTCAACAGGAACTGTTAAGAATTTAAATATTAGCAATGTTAAAATGGGAACTTCAAGTAATCGCTTAGTTACACAATATGCCTCTAAAATTGGTGTTCTTGCAGGATCTGTTTCAAATCCGCTTGCTAAAATAGAAAACATTTCAATTGATCAAGCAGAAATTTATGTGACTTCAAATTCAACTTATCAACTTTTTGTGGGTGGTGTTTTTGGTGATTTACGTTCAGTTGCTAAAAATATTTCACAAAGTAATATCAATATCGATGTTTTATCAACATCTTATGCCAAAGTTAATATAGGCGGCATTTCTGGTTTTGTTGGTGAAGAAGGTGGGTTACGACAAATCTATAGTCAAAACACCAACATTTATCATGAATTAAAAGGTGATTATATCGACATTTCATCGAAAGCTTGGAATATTAATGTGGGTGGTGTTGTTGGTGATTTCAATTCACGATTAAGTAGAGGTCTACAGGATGTTATTCATCAAGGAACAATTGAAGTTAATTTAGATTTTGGGACTCTAAGTGGACAAAAAGGAACTTATGATGTTTATTTAGGCGGATTGACTGGGCGTTCTTATGGCCAAATATATCAAGCTCTTTATGAAGGGTCAATCACTTTACATCACACCGAAAGTGAATTTGAATCAGATGTTATTAAATCATTTTATGTTGGAGGAGTTACTGGACATTATGAATCGAACTTTGTTATTGACCATGCCTTATACTTGAGCAATTCTCAGAGTATTAATCTCAATGTATCAGAAGATTCAAAAGTCTATCTATCCTATACTATAGGAGTTAATCCAATTTCATTAAATCATGTAGTAGCATACAGTGGTAATGGAAGTTTAATGAAAAATTTAAGTGCTTATGAAGAATTAAAACCTTCGACTTATGTGACATCTATCGATGGATATTTCACTTCTGAGTTTATGACGAATAACCTAAATTAATCAAATCTGAAATTTATGACTTAAAACGGTATCATTTGATATCGTTTTATCGCATATANNAGGAGTGTGAATTATGAAAATATCAAAAACTCGATTTATCAATTATGCAAGATGTCCAAGATTTTGTGCGCTCGATGAAATTCATCGTGAAAAGGAGAAAGCCATCGTCGCATTTAGCGATGATCCTGAACTCGATGAACTGATGAGTCTAGAAAATCAATCAAAAATTATGGCAATCAAGGATTCAATGCACGATGAGGATGATGAAGATCTCATTGAGACTGAAGACCCTCAAATGGAAATCATGTTACCCTATTATAATCAAATTGAAATACTTGCTGGCGATATCATCAAAAAGAAATACGCAGGTGATGTGATCTATAATCTAGATACTTACAAACAGAAAAAGTTTTCATTTGAAAAAAATGGTTATGAGTTTTATTGCTTTCTTGATGGTTATCAAGAAGATCAACATAAAATTCGTATTTTTGAAGTCAAAGCAACCACTTCTAAGAAATTCGTTAATTTAACATTTACTGAAGAAAAAATTAAGGCTACTGTTTTTGATTATTCTCCCGAGGGAATTTTAATGCTTCAAAGTGATTTGGGAAATCACTTTGGAATGAAATACCAAGATAAAATTCAAAAATTAAAAGATAAATTAGACGGTGTAGGAAGATATATTTATGACTTGAGTTATCAACGATACGTTATTGAACAAGCATTAAAGGTTAATAAACCCGTAGAATATTTTTTAGTCGTACTCAATGCAAACTACATACATGAAGGAAAAGTTGATGCGAAAGGTCAAGCAATCTATGGAGAGGATATTGTCCAGTTTATAAATCTTACTTCCCTAACGAAAGAAATGATCCCAATCGTAAAATCAGATATACAAACAGTTATACAGTATATTGACCATATGAATGTGAGTCCTTGTGAATTGGGTAAACATTGTCAAAGAAAAGATACAAGAGAGTGCAAGTTCTTTCCTGTGTGTTACAGTCATTTCCCATCTAAAAATTCAATTTATACCTATTTAGGGTATAGTAACGGTTTTAAAGACTTACAAGGAAATAAGCATGAATTATTTGATTTAATTAATGAAGGGTATGTTCAAGCAACTGACATTCCATATGAATGGTTAAACCGAGAAGATAATCAAATTCAAAGAAAAGTCATGGATTCAAAAACACCATATTTAAATCAAGAAAAGATTAAAAAAGGCATCGAAGCGATTCGATACCCCATTTATCATCTTGATTTTGAGTCTTTTCCATGCCCTCTACCGCGTTTTCGAGGAGAAACCCCATATAGTCAATCACTTTTTCAATATTCAATACATGTTGAACGTGAACCTGGGAAATGCCACAAGGATAATGATAATTATAGTTTCATATCCACTGAACATCATGATCAAAGAGAATTATTAATTCAAAAAATGTTGGATGTTATTCACGATGATGGAGGATCCATTCTTGTATATAATCAAAGTTTTGAAAAAACGAGACTCAAAGAAATGGCAGAAGTATTCCCACAATATAAAACACGTTTACTTGAAATGAATGAGCGAGTTTTTGATTTGATGCATCTCATTCGAGGGAATAAAAAACTTTATCAAGCTTTAGGGTTTGATAAGGATGAAAAGCCATCTTTCAATTACTATCATGAAGAATTAAATGGTTCATATTCAATCAAAAAAGTATTACCGATATTTTCTGAACTTACTTATAAAGATATGGAAATTGGTAATGGGACAGATGCTCTCGTAGCATACGCTAAATTTCCCAATATGGATAAAGAAGAGTTTGATTTTACTTACAAACACCTCTTAGAATACTGCAAACAAGATACTTGGGCAATGGTTAAAATATTAGATGGGTTAAGAAAATTAATTTAAATGAAATCCGCCTCAAAAAGGTGGATTCTTTTATCTAACTAATTTAAACAACCCATCATGATTCATTGTTATTTGCAGCGGTTTTATATTATAATATAACAAAGAGGTAGCATATGTTAAAAATTTATAATACATTGACACAACGAAAAGAAGTTTTTAAATCCATCCATCCAAACCACATCAATATGTATGTATGCGGTCCTACAGTATATGGTGATATTCATTTAGGTAATGCTCGTCCCATTATCTTTTTTGATGTTTTAAAAAGATATTTAACGCATATTGGTTATACAGTGAATTATGTTTCAAACATCACAGATGTTGATGATAAAATTATTGATAAAGCTAAAGAATTAAAAATTAGCGAACTTGAACTGACACAAATGTATACAGACCATTATTTTGATGTGTCTAAAAAAGTTGGTTCTAATTTGCCTGATTTAATGCCTAAAGCAACTGAATATGTATCAGATATGATTCATTACATCGACGAACTTATTCAAAATGGTGATGCTTACGCCAAAGATTCAGGTGTTTATTTTAGAGTTCGAAATGTTTCAGATTACGGTATTTTATCTAAACAAAACATTGATGAACTCAATGAAGGTGTTCGAATCACATTGGATCAAGATAAAGAAGATCCAAGAGATTTTAGTGTGTGGAAGAATACGACAGATGGAGTTTCGTTTGATAGCCCATGGGGAAAGGGAAGACCGGGATGGCATACCGAATGTGCGACTATGAATCATGTTATATTTAAAGAGGAAATCGACATTCACGGTGGTGGATCCGATTTGAAATTTCCGCATCATGAAAATGAGATGGCACAAACAGTCGCGCATAGTCATCATCATTTAGCACGATATTGGATGCACGTCGGTAGACTTGATGTTAATCAAGAAAAAATGAGTAAATCTTTGGGGAACATGACGTTTGTCAAAGACCTTGTAAAATCAGTCAATCCACTCGCTTTTCGTTTATTAATGGTTAGCCATCATTACCGGCAACCGATTAATTATAGTGATGATCTCATGCAGCAATTTGTGAAAGAGTATGATAAAATAGAACGGAGCCTTAAAAAAGTTTTTTTAAGAA
The DNA here is from genome assembly GCA_002422135.1 of Acholeplasmataceae bacterium UBA6181. Lineage (GTDB taxonomy): Bacteria > Bacillota_I > Bacilli_A > Acholeplasmatales > Acholeplasmataceae > UBA6181. The sequence continues at coordinate 4,366 of DITP01000089.1, read as the reverse complement.
TGAAATTAAATGGGTTATCTCGTGGGGAACCTCTCGATGATATTCTAAATCAGTTTCACAAATTGATGGAAGATGACTTTAATACACCAAATGTGATGACGACTATTCAAGATTTAATTAAACAATTAAATAAAGAAAAAGAGGAATTAATTAAAATAAATATTTATGAAACTTTATCTGTAATTCTTCATATTTTAGGCATTATGCCAGAGTTTCACATTTCTGATGATGCGTTAAATACATATCGCAAATGGGAACAAGCAAGATTAGATAAAGATTATGAAAAAGCTGACGAACTTAGAAAAAAATTACTGGATGAGGGATTGATTTAATGAATGGCTTAACCCTCGCTTACATTGGGGATAGTTATTTTGAATTTATGGTAAGACTCTATTTAACCCATGAAGTTAAGCTTACAAAAGTTGATGATTTACATAAAAAAGCGATTAAGTTTACTTCATCAGTTGCTCAACGAAAAATCATGGAGTACTTTTTACATCGCAATACTCTATTTGAAGATGAAATGGACGACTATAAAAGAGGCAGAAATTCAAGTGGTCCAGGAAGAAGAAACGTTGATGCTCAAACTTATCATATAGCAACAGGTTTTGAAAGTATGATTGGTGGTTTATATATCAGAAATAAAATGCGCTGTGATGAAGTCATTCATCAAGCGATTGAATTTATAGAGAAAGGAGATTTCCATGGAGAAAACAGCGAAAAAGACAATGACAAACTCTAATCAAAAAGACTTAAATGAACTCATACAAAATGAAACATCCAGTGGAATTCCTAAAACTAAACGTCAAAAAGGTCCAAAGACCATTATCAAAGAAGAACTCATCGAAATGAACGGCGATCCTTTAGGATTGCATGTCCCTTTAAGTGAAGATCCTAAAGCGTCACTCGATGTGAAAGATACGATTCGTACGAAAGAAGATATAGTTGTTGAAAGATACAATCCTGAGGTTATTAAGGGATTAACAACTGAAGAAGTTGAATTACGTCATATGGCAGGTCTAGCAAATAAGACTGAAACAGGTAGTACAAAGAGTCTTTCAACGATTGTTACTTCAAATATTTTCACATTTTTTAATTTTTTGAATTTTGGGATTGCAGGATGGCTAATTTCAGTTGGGGCTTCCTTTACTAATTTATTATTCATGGGCGTGATCACTGCAAATATTACGATTGGTATTATTCAAGAGTATCGTGCCAAAAAGATGATTGATAAACTATCTTTATTATCTGCACCAACCGCATTGGTTATACGGGATGGTGAAGAATACGAAATCGCAGTATTTGATGTTGTCATAGATGAGATTTTATATCTAAACTCTGGTAAGCAAATACCAGCAGATGCTGTTGTACGTGAAGGAACCATTGAAGTTAATGAATCCTTATTAACAGGTGAATCGGATGCGATTATCAAGCGCAAAGGAGACACATTATATTCAGGATCCTATGTAGTTTCAGGAAGTTGTAATGCACAAGTAACTGCCGTTGGTAAAGATATCTATATCCAAAAACTAACAAATCAAGCCAAAAAATATAAAAAACCTGAATCTGAATTACTAGGTTCACTAAAGATTATTATTCGCATTGTTGGGGCGCTTATCATCCCAATGGCAGCAACCCTTTTCTATCTGATGTGGGTTGGTACAAATTTCGATCCAGCTATGTCAATTGCTGACCGTCTATTTAGTCCTGAATATGCAAACATCGTTGAAAAAACAACGGGCGCGATGATTGGTATGATTCCATCAGGATTGTTCTTATTAACATCAATGGCACTTGCTGTTGGGGTTATTAGACTTTCACAAAATAACACGTTAGTTCAAGAATTATATTGTATTGAAATGCTTGCAAGAGTTGATACTTTATGTTTGGATAAAACCGGAACTATTACAGATGGTACCATGACGGTTAAGTCCATCATTGAGTATAAAAACGATACAGGATTAAGTTTAAAAAATATTGTTTCTGCGATGATTAATGCACAAAACGATTCAAACTTAACATCTAACGCATTAGCTGAACGTTTTGGAACAGCTAAACGCATTCGTCACAAAAATTTAATTCCATTTTCAAGTAGTCGTAAATTTAGCGCTGTTCAATTTGATAAGTACGGAACGTTTGTACTAGGGGCACCTGAATTTGTTGTACGAGAAAATTTTGGTGAAATTGCTCATGAAGTGGACAAACAATCAAGTGATGGATATCGTGTGATTGCTTTAGGTGTTACCGATGAGGCAATTGTTGACAATCAAATTAAAGGAAAAGTGACACCCCTTGCACTTATCATGATTGAAGATACAATTCGACCAGACGCCATTGAAACGATTGAATACTTTAAATCTCATAACGTTGATTTAAAAGTCATTTCTGGTGATAATGCACAAACCGTATCACGTATTTCTCAACGCGCGGGCGTAGAAAATGCGGATAAATATATTAGCCTTGAGGGCATGCATGATAAAGAAATTGTAAGAGCCGCATCACGCTATACTGTGTTTGGTCGAGTTTCACCTCAACAAAAGAAACTATTGATTGAGTCTTTAAAAAATAACGGTAGAACGGTTGCAATGACAGGTGATGGTGTCAATGACATCCTTGCATTAAAAGAAGCGGATACGTCCATTGCGATGGCTTCAGGTAGTGAAGCCGCACGTAACGTATCGCATTTAGTTTTACTAGATTCTAATTTCTCATCAATGCCTAAAGTCGTAAGTGAAGGCAGACGTGTCATCAATAATATTCAACGTGTATCGACATTATTTTTAACGAAAACGATCTTTTCATTTTTACTAGCTATCGTCGCAATCATGCGAAAAGGTGTTTATCCAATTAGTCCAAGTCAACTTGTGTTAATTGATTATTTGGTCATTGGTATTCCATCATTCTTACTAGCTCTTGAACCAAATAATAAACTTGTTAAAGGTAAATTCTTATGGAACATCTTAAAAGCTGCATTACCTGGAGCGCTGATTGTTTTGATTAACAGTGTCATTATCTTTGCATTTGAAGACACTTTAGCGATGTCACAAACTGTAACATCAACACTCATTGTTATTTCAGCAACTGTTGTTTCCTTAACCGTATTGTATAGAGTTTCAACACCATTTAATAAGATGCGTCGAACACTATTCTTCTTTATGGTTTCAGCATTTGTATTAGCGATTATATTTATTCCGCATTTCTTTAGTTTTTCGCCATTCTATCACCAAGACTTCTATACAGTTGAACCATTAACACTTGCTCAGATTTTACTATTGATCGTATTAGCACAAGCGACATTCCCACTTATGTATGTACTGTCGAATCTTTACGGATGGATGAAAGGCTTTATCAAACTTATCCTTAATAAACTTGCAGACATGCAATAAAGCAAGAATGAGGGCGATTAACGCCCTCTTTTTTAAATCTTTTTTCAAAATATAAATCCATTAATTTTATCAAATTAGATAGGATGATGGTGGAGGGATAAATCATGATTATTTATGGAAAAAATGTGATTAAAGAAGCAATTTTTTCAAATCGACCAATCTATAAGCTGTGGATTGATGAAAAATTTTCTGATCATCATTTTTTAGTATTTTTACAAGATAAAAAACAAACCTATGAAAAAGCAGCAAAAGGTAAACTCAATGAGCTTTCTGAAAATGGGCTACACCAAGGAGTGGTTGCTGACGTAAAACCATATGAAACTTTTGAATTGCTTGATCAAATTAATCAATCTAAACATCAAAGATTTATTATTTTAGACGGTATTGAAGACCCCCATAATTTAGGTGCGATTATGCGAACGGCTGAAGCGGCAAATATTGATGGTATTATCATGAGCAAGCGTGGTCAAGTTCAGCTTAATCAAACCGTAGCAAAAGTTTCTGCAGGTGCGATTGAGCATGTTCCGGTCATTTTGGTATCAAACATCAATCAAGCCATTCAAATAATGAAAGAACATCACATCCTAGTCGTAGGAACTGATGGACAATCAGATTTATATTATGACCAAATACCTCAAGAAGAATCTCTAGCAATTGTGTTAGGAAACGAAGGTGAAGGTATTCGACCCTTAGTCAAGCGTAATTGTGATTTGCTTGTAAAAATACCGATGTATGGGAAAATTAACTCTTTAAATGTGAGTGTTGCAGCTGCACTTATGATGTATCAAACGCTTAAAAAATGAATATATTCGTCATGAATGATTATGAATTGATTTATCTCATCCATTCAGAACATGACGATATAGCTTTAGAATATATTTATAAGAAATACAAACGTTTCATTTGGAAACAGATTCATTTATTAAACATTTCTCAAAGAGAACATGATGATTTTCATCAAGAGGGATTATGCATGCTTC
>DITP01000011.1 GCA_002422135.1 Acholeplasmataceae bacterium UBA6181 | reverse complement strand
TTCTCTGTTTTAACTGCAAAAGTCAAGTTGTATCATAATTCATGAAATAATGTAAAGAAATATCGCTATTCTAAATTCATGGCGAGCATCTCATAGTGTAATATATCTTCTTCAATATATGGACCTTTGACAACTTCAAAACCTAAGCGTTCATAAAAAGATTTTAAATACGCTTGTCCTGAGATTCTAAAGGGCTCACCTTTATAGTCTTCCATGGCGATTTTAACAAGTTTTTCACCCAATTTTAATCCACGATACTGTGGATGTGATGCAACTCTTGATAACGCATATTCTGAAAACTTTTTACCTTTAGGAACAACTCTTAAATACGCGATGAGTTGACCTTTATTTTTAATCATATAGTGAATACAATACTGATCTTTAAAATCTGTATCAATGTAATTGATTTTCTGTTCCATGATAAAAACAATATTTCTTAAATCTAATATTTGATATAGTTCTTCCAAAGTGAGCTCATCAAATGTTTTTTTAATGACGTCTGAAAACATATTTAAACACCAAGGGTGCCCCATAAGCAACCCATACTCCTATCAAAAAGTATCGTAAAAAATCAAACCATAGCATATCAGCAAATACAAATTTCAATCCTTCTTTAATCAAAATTGCTCCGATTAATCCACAAATAACTTTTAAAATCTGGGTGCTTGTTTTATTGGAAACATCATATTTTACATAACGCTTTTCTAAGAAATATCCAATCGCAAACCCAATAAATGCACCTGCAGAAATAAAGAATGTATGATTTTGAACAAAAATAAGTCCAATCATGAAAAATGGAACAAGGATTAGTGTATAAATTTCTTCTTTGTCTTTCATCAAATCAATCAATTTAAACGTATAGTGCGCAATGACAAAACTGAATAATACACCTACCACGACATCGGTTAAATAATGTTGCCCTAAATAAATGCGTGATAATGGGACAAGAATCATAATTGCTAATCCAATTTTCCAAATGAATGGTTTTTTCATTCTTTTTGAAAGATCATAAGCTGTATAGCCTAAAACCCCTGAAGCTTGCGCATGTCCACTTGGGAATGAATACCCATCCGTCTCCCAATGAGGTTCAACTGAAACTTCTTCTGGATGCGCGATATATGGTCTTGGTCGTTTAAATATTTCTTTAATCCCAGTATTGACTAAAGCTGAAAGCATATAAGTAAATGCAAACCGATGTGCATACTTTTTATCATAGACCCAGTATAACACCACAGCAACCACAATAAATGCATACTGATCACCAAGCTGAGTCAAGATATAAAATACCCAATCAAGTACGGGATTTCTTGTAAGCTGTATGATTTTTACAATATCAAGATCCATCATTGACCTCCAATAAATTTAGATTTGTTTCTTCTATTTTTGTAAATTGAATGAGACGATAACCTTCAGGTTTCATCAGATGATATTGATCATCCATAAACCCAAGCGATTGAAGTTTGTTAACCATCGCCAACCCCATTTTGTATCCATACTCGGCATTATCTTTTACTATTGCTGGATTAAAATCGAGAATATCTGTTGAGATTGTTTTAAACAATAAGTGTGTTTCTAAGTTGATTAGCAAAATATTTTGATCTGCAAATTTTTTAGAATTAAATAAATGATCTAGTGGAACAACAAAAATGATATTACATCCAGCATCAATTAAAGGCTGGATGGGATAATTATCGACTGCACCGCCATCGACATAAGAATCATCGCCAATTTTGGTTGAACCAAAAATCAATGGAATAGAGGCACTTGCTAAAACGGCACGATGTGGATCTTCGAATTCATTGAGATTAAAGACTTCTTTTTTCATACGATGAAGTAAAACTTGATCAATCAAAGATTCTTTCTGGATTTTCGCGACTGTCGCGAACCCCTTCATTTTACTTTCTCTAATTTCTGATAGTTTTACTTCTTGAGATAATTTGATGAAAACATCTTGAAGCGAAAAAAGCCCAAGTTTATCAATTTTCAATCGATCAGGACCAGTTCCATAAATGTCTTGGTTTTTAATTTTTTGCCATACATCAATCATCCTGTCATAACTATAATCCGCCATGACCATGAGTGTATTAATCGCCCCAATTGATGTTCCTGAGACATGGGTGATTTGTTTTAATAATCCAATTTCATGTAGTGCTTTAACAATACCAATTTGATAGCTACCTCGCGCACCACCGCCACCGAGTGCTAATCCGATGCGATTTTCCATGAGATCACCTGTTTTTAAGTATTTTTTTGAGCCTCATTTGTGTATCTTTCTCTTTTAGAGACTCTCGTTTATCAAACTCTTTTTTTCCTTTAGCTAAACCAATTTCCACTTTAGCTAAACCATCTTTTAAATAAATTTTTAAAGGGATGATTGTATATCCTTGTTCCCTGGTTTTAGAAAACCATTTAAAGATTTCTTTCTTGTGAACTAACAATTTACGTGCTCTGGTTTCATCATGATTAAAACGATTTGAAAACTCGTAAATCGCAATATGCATATTATTGACAAACATTTCACCATTTCTAAATGTAACAAATGCATCATTTAGATTCACTTTACCTAAGCGAATGGATTTAATTTCACTACCTAAAAGTTGAATCCCTGCTTCTAAACTTTCTTCAATAAAATAATCGTGACGAGCTTTTTTATTTTGACTTATTAACTTCATCTTCTCTTACGCCCCTTAAAATCTTTTTTAGGTTTGTTATAGGAAGTGGTTTCTTTTTTATCGACAATCATAAAATCCATTTTTTTAGCTTGCATATCAACGTCTAAAAGTTTAACTTTGATGGCATCACCTAAACGGTATTTTTTCCCGCGATTTCCAATAAAAGTCAATAAATTTTCATCATAAGTATAGTAATCATCCATCACACGAAGTGGAACGAAACCTTCAATACCATTGGCTAATTTCACAAACATACCAGATGGCATCATTTGTGTAATTACAGCTTTAAACATCTGATTGACTTTATCTTGCATAAATTCACAGCTCTTTAATTTCGCGACATCTCGTTCCATTTGAATTGCTTTACGTTCTTGGTCTGAGGTGTGATCAGCAACTTCAGTCATGATGGATTCAAAATGATGTATATCCTTTTTTAGCGATTTTGATTCACCTAAAACTAATCGATGAATCAGTCGATGAATCATTAAATCTGGATATCTTCGAATCGGCGATGTGAAATGTGTATAATATCTCGCACCTAACCCATAATGTGGGGAAAGAGTTTCTGAGTATTTTGCTTTTTGCATCGCTCGAAGTATTGCCATATGAACAATATAACCATATGGAGAATCGACCGTACTTTCGGTAAGTTTTTGTAAGGGTTTCGGATTTCCTAGTTGCTTCATATTAACAGGAAAACCAAGTTTTTTTACAGTTTCTAATGCGAATTTAAGTTTTTGAACATCTGGTTTTTCATGAATCCGATAAAGTGAAGGTAAATCCGCATGATACATATGGAAAGCAACCGACTCATTCGCGATTAACATAAATGATTCGATAAGTTCTTCTGCTAAATCACTTTTACGTTCATAAACATCAATTACTTTACCTTTTTGATCCACAATAAATCCAAGTTCACTACTTGAAAACTCGATTTCTCCACGTGCCTTACGAATCACTTTTAATTTTTCGGAAAGTTCATTCATCATCGTTAACATCGTTTCAATTTTCGAATCTTTCAATGATTTGTGGTGAATCAAAAATTCATTCACCTCATCATAATTCATTCGACGATAACTTTGAATAAATGATTTTTTAATGTCAGAACTCTTGATGTTTCCTTCATGATCTAAAACCATCAAACATGAGAGTGTTAATTTCATCTCATCAGGATTTAATGAACATAAGCCATTTGATAACTTATGTGGGAGCATCGGAATGACGCGATCTGCTAAATATGAAGAGGTTGCTCTGCGATATGCTTCTTGATCGATTAATGTGTTTTCTGTCACATAGTAACTTACATCGGCAATATGAACGCCTAAATGATAAAATCCATCGATATATTCTAAGCTGATAGCATCATCCAAGTCCTTCGCATCTTTACCATCAATTGTGATGATTAATTGATTAGTTAAATCAAGTCGTGTTCGTTTTTCATAATCATAATCAATCTTAATATCATTTAATGATTCAATGATTTCATCGCTAAATTTTTGTGGCCAATCATACGCACTGACAATCTTTAAAGTTTCAATATCTGGATCATTAATGTGGCCGATAATTTTTTTAATATGTGCAACAATTTTATCTGAAGTCACTTGATCCACTTCAAGCATCACAACATGTCCGTAAACAAGCGATTCTTGATGGTCGACTTCAAGTTTTCGATCTAAATAAATTTCGGATTCAAAATAAGTTCCTCGATGAGAAGTTTTAACTGTAGCAACCAATACTTTTAATGCTCTCTCAACGACTAAAACAATTTTGGGTGAGGTGCCTTCTTTGACAATTACGATATCATCATGCATCGCATCCATTAAACCGCTTTGATCAATGTATAAATCTTCTAATTCTTGTCTTAAAAACCCAAAAGTTTTTTTGTGATCGAGTCTTCCAATTAAATAATCCGGTTTTAACACATAAAATGGATCCTGAAAGGATACCAAGGGATAGTTTTTTAAATCGACATCACCAACAAGTGATTTATCGATTTTTCGGGTTTGTTTTTGATAGAATTCTAAGTACAGATTTTGCATGTTGCCACCTCGTTTGTATTATACCATAATCCACTATTTTCATGGCCCCAAGAACGATGCTGAAATCAATAAATAATTGCCCTTGATTAAAACATTCTATTTTATCTATTTGAAACATATATTTTACGAATTTTGTCGTATAATGATTATTGGCATATATCTAGAGGTGCTTATGAAGTTCGTTATTAAAAACATTATGAACGATAAAGTATTCGTCATTGCGGGTATCGTGATGATAATCACCATGTTCATCATTCCACCATCAGAAATCTATCTCACATACATGAACTATAAAGTTTTAATCATTATGTTTACCATCATGATTGCAGTTGCTGGGTTATATGAGACTCACCTTTTTGACTATATTGCTACTCGTTTAGTTATCCAGTTTAAAACAATTAAGTGGATTTCTCTAGTCTTGGTGCTCTCCACATTTTTTCTTGCAATGTTTTTAACTAATGATGCGGTGTTACTCACATTGATTCCCTTCACTTTATTTATTATGAAACATACGAAACAAGAAAAATATACGTTAATGACCATTATTTTGCAAACAATTGCTGCAAATCTTGGTAGTGCACTTACACCGATGGGTGATCCTCAAAACATTTACTTATTTGCTTTTTACGAAATTCCATTTAAAACATTCCTATCGATTACTGCACCCATCACTTTAATGGGATTTGTCTTGATTACTTCAACTTCACTCATTAAAATACCTAATGAACCTGTTACTTTAAACCTCCAAGCTCCTGAAGTGAATTGGAAAAGAGTTGGCTTATATAGTTTATTCTTGCTCAATGCTTTATTTGTCGTCTTAAGAATTGTTCCAGAATGGTACACAATTTATGTGACTTTAATTTTAGGTTTAGTGTATGGTAGACACTTATTTAAACGCATCGATTATGGCTTACTTCTAACATTTGTTGCCTTCTTTATTATTACAGGAAACCTTGGCCAAATGGAATCTGTATTTGATTTATTTGACCGCTTTCTAGATACTCCTCACACCATATATTTTACAGCTTTAGGAACCTCGCAAATGATCTCAAATGTCCCTGCAGCTGTATTACTTTCTACTTTTACAAAACCTATCTACTATCCTGCTCTACTCATGGGTGTGAATGTTGGTGCTTTAGGATCAATTATTGGTTCACTTGCAAGTTTAATTACTTTTAAATATGTGATTCGAGAATTCCCAGAATCCATTAAAAAATATTTGATTAACTACACATTCTTATCTTTAGTTTTCATTGTGATAATGAGTAGTGTTATCTATTTCATCTTATAAAAAAACCTTCCAAATCGGAAGGTTTATTTTTTATTTCTTTAAATTATAGAATGATTTTAAACCAAGATATTGTGCTGTATCACCAAGCATATCTTCAATTCTTAATAATTGATTATATTTTGCAATACGATCAGTTCTTGAAGCACTACCTGTCTTAATCTGTCCAGCATTGGTAGCAACCGCTATATCTGCAATCGTTGTATCTTCTGTTTCACCTGAACGGTGGGAGACAACGGCTGTGTAACCTGCGCGTTTTGCCATTTCAATGGCATCAAATGTTTCAGTAAGTGTTCCAATTTGATTCACTTTGATTAAGATTGAATTTGCAATACCATTTTCAATACCTTTTGCAAGCTTTTCAGTGTTTGTAACAAATAAATCATCACCCACTAATTGTACTTTAGAACCTAATTGTTCACTTAAATATTGCCAACCTTCCCAATCGTTTTCATCTAATCCATCTTCAATGGAAATGATGGGATATTTTTCTAATAAGCCTGCATAAAAATGCGTGAGTTCTTTACTTGTGAATTCTTTCCCGCCTTCACCTGCAAGGACATAGGTCTTTGTTTCTTTGTTATAGAATTCTGAAGATGCGACATCCATACCTAAGAAAATATCTTTACCTGGAACATATCCAGCTTTTTTAATGGCTTCGATGATCACTTGAAGTGCTTCTTCATTCGATCCTAGGTTAGGAGCGAATCCACCTTCATCTCCAACACCAGTGTTATAGCCTTTACTCTTTAAAACACTCTTTAAATTATGGAATACTTCAGCACCCATACGAATCGCTTCTTTAAACGTTTTAGCCCCAACTGGTAAAATCATAAATTCTTGGAAATCGACGTTATTATCTGCATGCGATCCACCATTAATGATATTCATCATTGGCACTGGAAGTTGTTTCGTATTAAATCCACCTAAGTATTGGAAAAGTTCAACACCAAGATAATCAGCAGCTGCTCTTGCAACAGCCATTGAAACACCTAAAATTGCATTCGCACCGAGTTTTGATTTGTTTTTAGTACCATCGAGTTGGATCATCGTTTCATCAATCGCAACTTGGTCTGTGACATGAAAGCCAATCAATTCTGGAGCAATCACTTCATTGACGTTTTGAATAGCATTCAAAACACCTTTACCTAAATAACGTTTTTTATCACCATCTCTAAGTTCTACTGCTTCATGCTCACCTGTAGATGCACCTGATGGAACGATTGCTCTTCCAAATGCACCTGATTCTGTTTGAACTTCAACTTCAATCGTAGGATTCCCACGAGAGTCTAGCACTTCACGTGCGTAAATATCTGTAATATATGGCATAATTTCACTCCTTTTTTTAGATTTTGCCTGTTTAATAACCATTCTTATTATACATGATTCAACTTTCTTTAGAAAGAATATCGATGATAAAAACGTTTACTTAACAAATAATTTATAGTTCTAAATATTTTAACTTGGGTTTGATTAAAAGAAATACTATACCAACCAAAGCACCCTTCATTAAATTAAATGGGGTGTAACTCGCAAATGCCATCCAAAAGAAATTACTAAATGTCAAAGGAATACCTGCAAAAGATGATCCGCTATTAATAAACGAGAACACGGTAAAATGAATTGGAGCCGCTCCTTCTGAACCCACAAATGCAAAATAACTTAAGTAAAAAGGTGTGCCAATCAAATAGTTAAATGTTAATGTAATAAGTGATAAAAAGAAAGCTAAACTCACACTAATAACAACCGTTTCTTTCACTGTGATTTTATTGTGATTCACAGGGACTTCCATGAGTAAGGGTCTTTCTTTAATCTTTAATAATTTAAGTGCAACTTGATAACCGACGACGATTGAAATTGATGCAACAGCAGCAATCATTTCACCCATAACATCGCCTGGATCAAATCCTCTAAATAAACGTCTCGCAATGGTTCGAATAATAATCACATAAAATGATTCTTTGGTCCCAAGAACAAAGAGTGCAACTAAAATCGCAACATCACTAAAATCTAACTTAACAAACCCTCCAAATATTCCAGTGAATGCGAATGGATTTGGAATTTCTATCAGTGCAATCACAATCGAAACTGCTGCAAGTGATACAATGTAAAGCATTTTTTTTAATCGTAAGTAATTTGACATGTGAGTTCCTCCCTTAGAAATATAAAAATCGCCAAATTACTTCGGCGACAAAAAGGAAACGTCAAATATTGACATTACTTCTTCCATCCAGACTTTACTGTCGGTCCTTGAATTAAACAAGATCTGCCCAAAGGCTCGCGGACTTTACCGCCGGTCGCGAATTTCACGCTGCCCCGAAGTATTTAATTACGGCTTTATTTTATCATAATTTATATAAATTTCAATATCCATCACCTGAAAACGTTTTATTTCCATCCAATACAGGTATTTGTCTCAATTTTTAGTATAATAGAGATGATAAAGAAATGAGGAATAAAAGATGAACAAACCTTTTGCAGGACTAATTATTATGGATGGCTATGGACTTGGAGAACCTTCTAATAGTAACTCTGTCTATTTAGCACACAAACCATATTTAGATTATTTGTTTGAAAATTACCCCAATAACACACTCATTGCAAGCGGAGAACATGTAGGCCTTCCAGATGGGCAAATGGGAAACAGTGAAGTAGGTCATTTAAATTTAGGAGCTGGTAGAATCGTTTATCAATCATTGACACGGATTAACGTCGCCATTAAAGATGGATCGTTCTATGAAAACAAAGCTTTTTTAGATGCGATTAATCATGCGAAGAAACATAAAAGCAATCTCCATATCTTTGGATTAGTTTCTGATGGTGGAGTACATAGCTATCCCACACACATTAAAGCATTGCATGACTTAGCGATTGCTAAAGGGATTACTCCATATCTTCATGCCTTTATGGATGGAAGAGATACCCCACAAATGGGAGGTATCAGTTATTTAAAAGATTTAATCGATCATGGTATGAAAGTTTCTACTGTCAGTGGACGTTATTATGCGATGGACCGAGATAATAACTGGGATCGTCTTCAACGCGCTTTCGATAACATGGTTTTAGGCAATGGTGAATGTTTTGATGATGCACTTGAAGGATTAAAATTATCATATGAAAAAGGCGTTACTGATGAATTTGTTATTCCATTTGTTGTCGATAAAGAAGGATTGATTAAAGATCATGATGCGATTATCTTCGCCAATTTCAGACCTGATCGTGCAATAAGAATTGCCACTGCATTTTCAAATCCAGAAAAAACAGATGCTTATGTCACACCTGGTAAACCAGTTTTTAACGCAGAAAACGTTCCACATGATATCTTCTTTGTTTCGATGATGCATTACAATGAAACCGTTAAAGGACCTTTGGCGTTTGAATTACAAACACTTGATAATTTATATGGTGATGTCATCAGCCAACATGGATTAAAACAATTAAGAATTGCTGAAACAGAAAAATATGCCCATGTCACTTTCTTCTTCGATGGTGGCTCTGATAAAGAACTTAAAGGAAGCACACGCATTTTAGTGGAATCTCCAAAAGTTCCGACCTATGATTTAAAACCTGAAATGAGTGCATTTGAAGTTCGAGATAAAGCCGTTGAAGCCATTTTATCTAAGAAATTTGATACCATGATTTTAAACTTTGCAAATCCAGATATGGTGGGCCATACCGGATCTATTGAAGCTGCAACAAAAGCTGTGGAAACGGTTGATCAATGCACAAAAGATGTCGTTGAAGCTATTTTATCCATTGGTGGTATTGCGATTGTTTTAGCTGATCATGGAAATGCAGAAAAAATGCGCGATGAATTTGGAAAGCCACATACCGCGCACACAACGAACTTAGTCCCTGTCATCATTACACAAAAAGGAATTAAGGTTAACACGGGTTCACTTTGTGATGTTGCACCTACATTATTAGATATTCTAGGAATAAAGCAACCAAAAGAAATGACCGGAAAATCCTTGATTATAAAATGAAATAATCAGATACACTAGAACTCCACGAAGTTCTAGTCAGACTGTTGAAAAAGTACTTTTCATTAAGAAAGGTGCTTTTTCAACAGTCTGAAAAAAGTAGACCCACGTCTACTTTTTTATTGATTGTCATTAATCTTCGATGAAGCGATGGAGAATGGGTTTATAATGAAGTTCTTCGATTGCCTTAAAAATATCACCTTTTGTCAAATCATGACCATACACAATTCTCGCAGTATGCTCAATTAAGTCATACTCAAAATGAGATACACCTAAACGATAGAGAGCATGCTCAATCGTTGCGATACATCCTCCACAAGAAATTCCTTTAAAAATATCTCTAAAATCAAGTTCCAGGATGGGCATAAAAATACTCCTTTTTTTATTTCATATTTTGGAGATAGTATTCGATAATACTTTGTGTGCCTTTATCACCATAACCATGATCTTCTAAAATTTGGTATGCTTTTGCAACTTTTTCCACAACTTCTAAATTTAAATTGCCTTTTTCTTCTAAAACAAGTTTCAAATCTTTCAAATAATGTTTTACAAAAAAACCTGGTTCATAATCTTTAATGATCATTTTCGCACCATTGTTTTTCGCTTGCCATGAATTTGCTGATCCGCCTGTGATGACATTAAGTATTTTATTTAAATCTAGACCTTTTTCTTTGGCATAGATTAAAGCTTCTGCAACACCAATGACTGCGCCAGCAATGACGGTTTGATTTGCAAGTTTTGCATGCATACCAGACCCCTCTTTACCCATATAAGTAATGGTGGAGCCCATGACTTTTAACATCGGTAAAATTTGATTAAAGATAGGTTCATCACCACCAACCATGATGGATAGAGTTGCGTTGATTGCACCTAGATCACCACCGGTGACAGGGGCATCGATCATATAAAATCCTTTTTCTTTAGCTTGTTGATATAACTTAATTGCTAATGTTGGTGAAGATGTCGTCATATCGACTAAAATTGCACCTTTTTTTGCATGTTGCATCACTTCTACATAAACTTCTTCGACATCTTTTGGATAGCCGACAATTGAAAAAATAACATCTGCATTTTTCACGCATGCCTGAATCGTTTCAAATGCTTTACACTTAGGTTCTAATGTTTTTGCTTTACTAAATGTTCGATTATACACTGTTACATCATAACCTGCATCCGCTAAATGAAGGGCCATTGGTTTTCCCATGACGCCCGTTCCAATAAATGATAATTTCATGATGTCCTCCTTTATGCTGTTTTTTTATTGAGCCATTCAATGACATCTGTGATAACTTTTTCTCGGTCAATGTCATTAAAAATCTCATGATAAGAACTTTCGTATATGATGAGTTTTTTATCTGAATGTGGAATAAGCTGATGGAGTCGTTCACTAAAAATCGCAGGCACAATCTTATCTGCACTACCGTGTAGAATCAAAACAGGTGTTTCATAGTTTTCTAAATGTTTATTTAAATAACGTACACCGCTGACAAACATATTTCCAGCGAGTGAAAATTTATAGGATTTTAAATTTAGTGGATCACTCACATAATCTTGTTCGACTTCTTTAATTCGTGATAAAGAATCATCTGCTAAATCGTTTGTTTTATTGATAAATCCAAGCCATTTATAGCCAATGATTCTAAATGGTAATACATCTTTAATAAAGTATGTTGGTGCCGCACTTGAAATAATCCCATGAACTGATTTTGGATATTTTACAGCGTAAAGATTAACGATTAAACCACCCATCGAATGTCCAATTAGAAAGATTTTTTTCGGATTTAATTTTTTTTCTTCTGTCACAAAGACATGAAGATCATCGATGAACTGATGATAACTTTTAAGTGCACCTCGTGGGCCTTGAGATTGTCCATGACCCCGTAAATCATATCGAACAACTGTATAACCTTGATCATTCAATTTTTTAGTGATCTCATTATACCGACCTGAATGTTCGGCAATCCCATGTGTAATAATAATTGTCGCTTTAGCATTTTCAACTTCATCGCGTTTCACATGAAGTAATAATCCATTAACTAACATCGTATCCACTCCTTTAATTCTATTATAACTTAAAAGTGTGGAGATTTATCATGAGTTTTCTATGATATACTATGAATAAAGTAGGCGATAGAATGAAAAAAACATGGATTTTTATGTTAATCCTCATTATCTTTGGGATTTTCCCAATATTGACAGTACGGGCCGATTTTGGGCCTAAATCAGCTGTTACAATCGATATTATAGGTATTGATAAACCTTATTTTTTTGAATTACTCTATGAAGATACGTTACCAATCGATAGCGAAAGAGAAGCCGCATATCTTGAGGCTGTAGAATCTGGAATGATGGATCAATCGTTTTTTCCTGAAATGATTAAAGATTTTTCTGAAGATGGTTTTATTTCTTCCCTATTATATCGAGATCGACCTACAGTGCCATATGAAATTCAAGAACATACTTTTCGATATACTTATATTCCACCACAAACATTTAAATTAATCCTCATATTTGAAGATTCTACATATCTTACTTCTCCCATCATCACAACCCAACTTTTTAACAGTCATGTAACTTGGGATTTAACAAATGTGAATACATCAATGATTCAGTCGAATATTGGAGCTATTGAAGAAAATATTCCTTATTTCCAAATGACGATTGACTTACTCATTCGAATTATCGTGACAATTGGGGTTGAATTACTTATTTTACTCGCTTTTAAATATCGCTTAAAGAAAAGTTATCTGCTCGTCTTAGGTGTCAATTTATTTACCCAAACAGCATTGACTGTCTTTATGTTTGCGATGCGATATTACTTCATGCCATTTTTTGGTGAAATCATCGGATTAACCATTGGAGAGTTTCTAGTCTTCTTCATTGAGATCATTATATTTATGCGATTTTTAAAAGAAAAATCATCAAAGAGAGCGTTTGGATATGCGATGATTGCCAACATTGCATCACTGATTGCAGGTTTTATTTTCATGTTAATCTTTTGGGTCTAATCAAGGACTGACATTGTTCAGTCTTTTATTTTATAAAATAAAACATAATCGATTCATTACCCTTTAAAAAATATTTTTCTATTGTATAATGAAAATAGAAAGCGCTTTTAGGAGAAAAAAATGAAATATACTGCACTGTATGAAAAACACCTATCTTTGAACGCGAAAATGATCGAATATGCAGGATTCCAAATGCCACTACAATATAAAGGCATTAGTGAAGAGCACTTAGCAGTTAGACATCAATTTGGCATATTTGACGTTTCACATATGGGTGAATTTTTAATTGAGGGGAAAGAAGCACTTCCCTTTGTAAACTACTTAATCACAAACACAATTAGCGAAAACTTTGAAAAAGTGACGTATAGTTTAATGTGTGATGAGCATGGTTTTGTTGTTGATGATTTATTAGTCTATCCAATAAATCCAGAAAAGATTTTACTCGTTGTTAATGCTGGAAACACTGAAAAAGACTTTGACTGGGTTGAAAAACAAGCGAAAAATTTTGATGTCAAAGCAATCAATGCATCGATTGAATATAGTCAAATTGCAATTCAAGGACCTCTATCGATTGAAAAAATCAAAAACATCATTGATGAAGATGTTACTGACTTGAAATTTATGACCTATAGATTTGTTAAAATTCAAGGGGAAGACGTGATTGTCTCAAGAACTGGATATACAGGCGAAGATGGATTCGAAGTTTATGG
>DITP01000087.1 GCA_002422135.1 Acholeplasmataceae bacterium UBA6181 | reverse complement strand
TTAACGGCACGTTATCCATCATGGTTGGTGGAGATGAGACGAGTTTTAACAAGATCTTGCCATTATTTCAATTGATGGGTTCCAAAGTCACCTACATGGGCAAGCCTGGTTCAGGCATGCATGCGAAACTTGCCAATCAAACTGTGATTGCAGGCAACGTCATCGGTATTGCTGAAGCACTTGTTTATGCGAAAGAAAAAGGACTTGATCAACAAAAGATGCTTTCCGTCATCACTGGAGGATCTGCGAACAGTTGGCAGGCTCAAATAAATGGTCAGAAAATGATCAATCACGATTATAAACCAGGATTCTTTGTCAAACACTATTTGAAAGATTTGAAATTGGTTTTAGAAGAAAAAGGTTCTTTAAAGCTTGAAGTCGTTGAAAAAGTGGAACGTGCGTATCAACTATTGAGTGATCATGGGTTTAGCGAAGAGGGAACACAATCTATCATTGAGTACTATTTACAAAAAATGATGTAAAATAGGGCTAAAGGAGATGATGTAATGCCGATTGTCTATATGAAACTTGCTGGAGTTAATTGTGCTGGGTGTCTGACCACCATAGAATCTGCGGTTTATAGAGTTGGTGTGACCCATTTTGAATATGATGTTGCTGAAGAAAAAGTCAAAATTGTATTTGAACCTGAAAATGTATCCTTAGATGAAATCATTGAAACCATTCAACTTGTAGGTTTTGATACCTATGTGATGGAAATCATTGAATATGAATGAGAATTAAGTAAGTGAAGGAATAAAACTCAAGAATATTTTTATCTATTTGAATTGCACCTAACTCAAGATATGGGCTGGGTGTTTTTTTATTGACTAAGAAATCAAATGCTCATATATCGATGAAATCAAGATGAAAAGTCTCTCTTAGGCATAGAAGATGACTTTTCACGATTCATTCTAATTTCTTGTTGACAAACCATTCCGACTATTATATAATGTATAGTAGTGAACAATGGATAGGAGGTATTATTCATGTATCCTTTAGGTATTGCAGTATCTGTCTTCATCATTTGCATCGGTGTTTACTTGACTAAACTTCAAGATAAACCGCGGAAAATTATCCTTTACATGCTTGCAGTAGGTCTATTTTTATACAAAACCATTGAATACACCCTCTATGGGTTAAACATGCAATTGACTAAAATCCCTCTGGAATTTTCTACGATGAGTTATTTCATTTTCTCGATTTCGGTTATTTTCAATATCAAAAAACTGTCATCTATAGCAGCTTTCTGTGCGTTTGTTTCCGGAATAGGTTATTTGTTATCCTTTATGATTATAGGCAATCAATATTTTGAGAACAATGGATTTCAATTGGCAATCATGGCATTATTGAACCACTCCATCTTATTCTTAGGAAGCATGCTGCTGGTTAAGCAGATAGACTTGAGTTCTAAGGAAATGAGCAATATATTGAAGTTTACATTAATCTATGTTTTTTATGTCATTACGATGAATCAATTGATTCCATTCACACAGCAGTATATTTTTATCAGAGTTTTGTTAGGTGCAGATTTACTGACTACGCTATTTCCAAATCATGTTTTTACCAGTTATGAATATTTGCTATACTTTTTACTCATCTTTATGATTTATAGAATACTGATTTCACTATTCTTTTTCATAGGCAAATCAATTGGAAGAAACCACGGAGGTATGAAGAATGAACATTCAATTTAAAAAAGGCGTATTGGAATTATTCGTACTTGCAATGCTCAAAAGAAACGATCAATACGGATATGATATTTCTGATTACATAAGCAAACAGATATCAATATCTCCGGGTACTGTTTATCCGATATTAAGAAAATTGAAAGATGAAGGTATAGTGACAACATATCTTTCCGAACAAAGTTCCGGTCCAGCAAGAAAATATTATCAGTTAACGAAAAAAGGTCATGAAAAATATGAATCGTTGAGCAAAGAATGGAACGAATTTATTAGTATTACAAAATTTTTCTTGGAGGAAAAGCATGAATAAAATAGAATTTTTATCCCAATTAGAAAAAGAATTAAAGAAACACAACGTTTCAGATATCACTGAGATTATTGACGATTACCGTGAATACTTCGATCAACAACTATCCATCGGTCAAAAAGAAGATAATATTGCCACATATATTGGAGAAATTCAATCGATTGTTGATGATTATGTCATGATTGACAAGGGAAATCAGAAAAAGTGGTTTGAACTTGTTACCGTTTCAGTCATTGCCCTACCTTTGCTCATTTTAAGTTATGGTGTTTTGATTGTTACAGCAGCATCAGCGGTTGCGTTTTGGGCGATTGCCATTTATTATTTGTTTAATGTCAGCAGTTTTTCTTTCATGCCATTGATTCCTCTAGTACCTAGATTTTTCTACATTGCGTGTTCATTGAGTGCAGCAGTTCTCATGTTTAGTTTTTCAGTTCGGTATTATGGCATGCTTAACTCAATGACCAAACAATATATTGTCAAGCAGACCATTCGAATTGGAGAATATGCGATTCCATCAGTCTATCAGAAAATACTTAAAATCAGCTTAATCTCATTTGTCATACTCTTTGTAGCAAGTTTTATCGTTTCTGTGATTTCAGCAGGAACTTTACAGTATTGGCATGAATGGCAATGGTTTGTTAGGTAACTTGTTTATTTTACAAAAGAGAAAAAAAAGGCTTGGTTCCGATGTTTATCGAAATCAAGCCTTATTTATTTTCTTCCATCATTATTTTTTAATGATTAAACTCTTTCCAGTCATTTCTTTAGGTTTCTTAACACCCAATATATCGAGTAGAGTTGGAGCGATATCACACAAAGATCCTGTTCCAACTGAAATATCTTTTCTTGTAATGACTACAGGAACTAGATTGGTTGTATGTGCAGTATGCAAATTACCAAATTCATCTCTCATCTTTTCAGCATTGCCGTGGTCTGCCAAAACAATTGCTGTTCCACCGATTGAAAGGATGGCTTCAACAACTTCCTTTGTACATTGGTCAACTGTTTCAACCGCTTTTGTCGTTGCTTCAATAGAACCGGTATGTCCAACCATGTCAGGATTGGCAAAGTTTAAAATCATTGTGTCATATTCACCAGATAAAATAGCTTTAACTGCCTTATCTTTCACTTCATAAGCACTCATTTCAGGCTTTAAGTCATACGTCGGAACTTTTGGAGATTCAGCAAGAATTCTTGTGCATCCCTTTAAATCCTTTTCACTGCCGCCATCAAAGAAGAAGGTGACATGCGCATATTTTTCTGTTTCTGCGATTCTTAACTGCTTTAAGCCTGCATTTGCAATCACTTCACCATAAATATTATCTAGCGTCTGTAAGTCATAAGCTAGAGGTCCTTTTACAGTTTCATTATAGTGCATCATTGAAACGAAAAAGATATGTTTAGGTGCGTTTTTTGGATCGAAAGAAGATTTACCTTCTGTATGATAGTTATTCGCTTTTTCTGGATTTGAAAAGGCTGTCGCGATGCGAATCGCACGGTCAGGTCTGAAGTTCGCGAAGATAATGGCATCATGATCCTTGATTAATCCTTTTTCATCTGCAACAAATGGAACGATGAATTCATCAG
>DITP01000032.1 GCA_002422135.1 Acholeplasmataceae bacterium UBA6181 | reverse complement strand
GTTGGTTATACCAATTTTATGTATCAAGTGATCGAGAAGAGTTTAGAAAAGCTAAGGTAGTAAATAAAGACTTAATTCCGACACTAACACAAATATTTACTCCTGATTGGATTGTTAGATACATGACTGAGAACTCATTAGGTCGATTATGGTTGGAGAGTTATCCTGATTCTAGTGTAAAAAAAGAGTTCAAGTATTATGTAGAAGATGCGGAACAAACTGAAGAAGTAAAAAAACAAATCGAATCAATTCGATATAAAAACGTAGACCCAAAAGACATTAAAGTAATAGAACCATGTTCAGGAAGTGGGCACATTTTAGTATATGCTTTCGATGTACTAATGCTAATGTATGAAGAAAAGGGATATTCCAAAAATGATATTCCAAAACTTATCCTCGATAACAACCTCTTTGGACTTGATGTGGATAAAAGAGCTTCTCAGCTTGCATCGTTTTCATTAATCATGAAAGCAAGAAGTATTGATTCAAGATTTTTTCAACCTAGTAGAATATCATATCCAAAAGTATTTGAAATAAAAGATTCAAAAATGCTCATATCAATGGATTATAAAAAGAAACTCTTAGATTTAAATATCAATGACTGGAAAAAAGACGAGCATTTGAGCGATGAGGAGCTCAAGGTAGTTGATTACGTCATTGAAACATTTGTTGATGGTAAAGTGATTGGATCTTTATTGAAAGTTAAGAGAGATAATTACGTTCCTTTAATTAGCAAAATCAACCATCTTCACAAGGTTACAATTAGAGGTATCTTTAATGGTGAATTTGTCGAGTATGGTTTAAAGAGAATAGTTCAATTACTGAGATTAGCAGAAATCATGTCAAGAAAATATGATGTCATGATTACAAATCCTCCATACGTTGGAACATCGAAGCTTGAAAAAAGTGCAAAAACATACTTAAGCGATCACTATTCAAAAAGCAAAGACGATTTATTTGCGATTTTTATGGAAGTTTCATACACAAAACCTAATGGATTTAAGTCATTAGTTAATCCTGATTCTTGGATGTTTTTATCTAGCTTTGAGAGATTAAGACATGAAATAATGTTAAAAGAAACAATCTTATCATTATGTCACCTTGGTATGGGATCTTTTGATTCAGTTGTTCAAACTACAATGTTCATAACAAGACAATATCCGATACCAACATATAAGGGTACTTATTTTCGTTTAGTCAACGCAAAAGATAAGGAAAAGGACTTCGCATTAAGAAAAAACATGCATATCCTAGACCAATCAATTTATAACAAAATACCAGGGGTTCCAATAGCATATTGGATTAGTGCACAATTGATTAGCGCTTTTTGCACATTGAAACCACTAAGTGAGATTTCTATAGCAAAATCAGGACTTTCAACTGGTGATAACGATAAATACCTAAAATTATGGTATGAGGTAGATTTCAATTCAATTGGTTTTAATTTAAGAAACAATACTGAATTTTTAGAGTCGTGCTTCGAATATGTTCCATGCAATAAAGGTGGAGACTATAGAAAATGGTATGGAAATAATGAGTATGTCGTACGTTGGAGCAAGTCAAACGAATTTCATAGACCAAGAACAACTTACTTGGATTTGTACTACAAACCAGCAATAACGTGGTCAGCAATAACTACAGGACTTTTTAATGCAAGATTTTATGAAGCTGGATATTTGTTTGACCATGCTGCAGCAAGTCTGTTTCCACATAACTCTGATGAATTAATGTATATTCTGGGATTTATAAATTCAAAAGTGGCATACAAAATATTGAACCTTCTCAATCCAACAATTAATACTGGTTCAGATGTTCTAGTAAAATTACCGATCAGAATAGATTTGAATAAGGCAAATTTAATCAACAATCTCGTCAACGAATGTATACAAATATGCAAAGAAGACTGGGATTCAAATGAAACCTCGTGGGGTTTTAGCATGCATCCACTACTGAAATACATTTCTAGTAAAATTTCAGATAGTTCTAATGAATTGCGTTCTGAGGTATCAGCAAATTTTAAAAGATTAAAGAAGAATGAAGAAGAGATTAATAGGATTTTCATAGATATATACGATTTATCAGATCAAGTTGATCCTACAATAAATGAAAAAGAAAACTCAATATCAATTCCAAATAAAACTAATGTGGCAAAATCCTTTATTTCTTTTCTTGTTGGGTTATCTTTTGGGAGATTCTCGCCTACATATGATGCGAATGAATACTCGAATAAGAGTAAAGATATGATAAATGGATTTGTAAATAAAGAAATAATATGCATTTTTGAAGAAAGTGATATGGATATTGGATTAGCTGAATTCATATTTAAGCATATCAAGTTTTTATTTGGAAATACTTATTTTAAGGAAAACTTAGATTATATTGCCGATTCATTAGGTAAAAGGACTAATGAATCTTCAGAAGAGTCAATCAACAGATACTTGATGCAAGACTATTATTTCGACCATGTCAAAATGTACAAAAAAAGACCAATATATTGGATGCTATCAAGTGGTAAACACAAAGCTTTTCAATGTTTGATTTATATGCATAAATATACCGAAGACACATTAGCAACGATAAATAGTCAGTATCTACTACCCGAATCAACAAGACTAAAGTATGAACTTAATGAACTCAATAGTCAGCTAGTTAAAGCAGATGATAAAACAAGACGAACACTTGAAAAAGAAAAAGTATTTCTAGAAAATAAGTACAATGAAATTATTGAGTATGGTCAGGTCCTAGATCATATGGCAAACCGCTATATTTCAATCAATCTAGATGATGGTGTAAAGGTTAATTACGAAAAATTCCAATGCATAGAAATTGTAACAGATAGTGGAACGAGAATAAAGAAAGATCTACTTGTACCAATCAAATAGACTTTCGTGTTGATTTAGATAAAGACAGGAGTGATTATTATGGCCAGTATTGATTATAAAGAGGCAAAAAAAGAACTTAATAAAATGTTCCTTGAGGATGATTTTAGCAGAAAGATTATCTTTTGGTATGATGAACCAAGAAATTTCTATGATGATGTTATCAGTGATGAGTTTGAGAATGCAAAGGTATTGATTTATGACAAAAATGCATTTGAAATCAAACATATTATAGAAAAACAGGATTTACAAAGCAATTTTCTGGTTTATTTACCATGTGCTAAACCTAGAGATATTGATAACTGGCTAATTGATATACTCCTTTATAGTAGTGAATACTACGCAGATACAGTTGCACTTACAATGAGAAGACTAAACATCAGTGATTCTAATTTACGCAAAGTTATTGAACGGCATTCAAAGTTTTTTGATAGCGAACAACGAATTAATAAACTCAACTCGTTAGTAACTATCAAAAATAACATGAACGAAGAAGAGCTTAAAAATGGCATGATAGCTGTTTTGGTTAAGTCGAAATATACTTCGATTGACTCCATACTACGAGAGCTTGTTTTTGATTATGAGATTCAAGAAAAATATCAAGAAATTTTAAAATATGGATTTGAAGAGAATGTATGGGATAAAATTTCAGAATATGCTAATTATTCTGGGCAACAAGATATTAATGCACTTATTAAAAAGTTTATGATGACCTCAATCAATAGGAGCACACATTTCACAAATCTATCTGCTTTTTATACTCAGTTTATCATTGATGAAAATAAGGAAAAAGGTAGTGAAGATGCTGAAATATTCGTAAATTCTATTAAATCAGATTCTAGATACAGTGAATTACAGTTATCCATATCAAACGAACTTCGTATCGATGAACTCCTTAAAACAAGAGGTATCGATGATTTCAATTCGTGTGATGTACTAGAAAACTTTGACAAACGTATTATTGAATCGATTTCTGAGAGCTTGCACTCAGGTAGCCTTGACTATGATTTCTTCGAAAGAATCATCGAAAATAGAGTGAACTCTATATGGTTTTTACAGTACAAAGAACACTATTCCTTCTTACTTAACGTGATTGGATTTCACAAATCAATTGACTCCCTTGTTATAAAAAAGGGATCAAGTGAGGACTTAATTAAAGAATATGTCGATGACTTATCAATGGTTGACTATTTTTACCGCAAAACGATATCGACATTTAAGACTCTAGATGTAAATACAGAAATAGCAGGTGAAATTGCTACAAAAGTGGATAACATTTATGAAGTCAAATATTTATCTAAAATAGGTGATCAATTCACAAATTCTCTAAAAAATAAAAACAACTGGGAGTTTCCCGGGTTTTTAACCACTCGTGAATTCTATATGCATGTGCAGAAAAATCAGGCTAAAAAAATGTTTGTCATTATTTCAGATGCGATGCGATATGAAATAGGATATGAATTGCTTGAGATGATTAAAACTGATCCTATTTTAAAAGGGAACGCCAAGTTATCTCCAATGATATCATCCATCCCTAGTGAGACTAGATTTGGTATGGCTTCATTACTTCCTAATCGAGACATAACTTATAAGGATAAGACATTGTTTGTCAACGGTATATCATCAGTTGGGACCGACAATCGAGATAAAATCCTTAAAACAAAAAA
>DITP01000048.1 GCA_002422135.1 Acholeplasmataceae bacterium UBA6181 | reverse complement strand
AATTTAAAGATGGCAAAGTGGTAAACTTTGATGCTAAAAAAGAAAGAGACACATTGGAAAACTTACTTAACACGGACGAAGGAAGCCGCTATATTGGTGAAATTGCATTAATCAGTCATGATTCACCGATTTCAAATACNNTATCCAATGAACGTTAAAAACGGGATGAACTCATCTTTAGATGAATTAATCAAACAAGGATATAACAATTCGATGGTGCATTCCGATTTCATGTTTGGTAGTGAAGACATGGAGATCATCGGTTTGACTCAAGATGGAAAAGAGATTAAAGTCTTCTCTAAAGGAAACTTTGTTATTTAATGAATACCCCACTTGGGGTATTTTTTAATTAGACAAATATTCATATAGGCTTTATAATAGAAATAAAAACAAAGGATGGTAGATGATGAAACAACTAGAACTCGATAATTTTTTAAATTATCGATATTTATCAAGATTAACAGCAAATCCGAGTCAAACGAAAATGGCTTTTTTATTGGCAAAAGCTCGTTTTGAAAAAAATGATTATACGTATGAACTTTATGAAAGTGATGGAACTCGGCATAAAAAATTACTTAATTTAGATAAGACCAGTAGTTTTATCTATGAAACAGATCAAACACTTTTAATTCCACTTGAAAAAACAAAAGCAGATAAAAAAGCCAAGAAAGAACAAAAAGCGATTTATTATCGCTTTCATATTGAATCTAAGAAAATTGAAATGGCTTATGAATTTCCAATTCCTGTTGAAATTGTTGAAGTTTTAGATGACCAAACGCTATTATTAAGTGCCAAACTTAATGACAAACAGTTTCAATTGAAAGATGGTAAAGAAGAGAATAGAAAACAGGTTTTAGATGAGTTAAATAAAGATAAAAACTACGAAGAAATTAATGAATTGCCTTTTTATTTCAATGGTCCAGGTTTTATTGCTAATAAAAAGAGTTATTTAATGGTTTATGATATTTACACCAAAGTGATGATGCCTATTCATAAAGAATCTGTGAGTCCAGATTCTTACAAAGTTGATAAAGTGAATAAAAGAATTGCATACATTGGTTCAAATGTTCAAGATACAAAACCATTAACCAATCAGCTTTATCTCTATGAATATCAAAAATATATCCATCACAATCTTTACACAAAAGATGATTATTCAATGAGTCAAGTCATATTCATCGATAATCAACTTGTCCTTCGTGCAAGTGACATGAAGGAATACGGAAATAATCAAAATGACGATTTTTTCACTGTCGAAAATAATAGTTTAAAAAAACTTGCATCATTTGACGCTGGTTTTGGTAATTCAGTAGGATCTGATTGCCGTTTAGGGCCATCATCGAGTCACTTCGTTAAAGACCACAAATTGTTTTTTGTAGCAACCATCGATGATCATACCGATTTGATGTCGCTCAATTTAAAAGGAGAAATTAAAACTGAATATCCTTTTGATGGTAGCATTGATGGTGTCGTTTTATGTAAGAACGATATTTATGCCTTTGGTTTATATCGACAAAAACTTCAAGAATTATACCGTATTGATCACAATCTTAAAAAGATCATTCAAATTTCAAGATACAATCAAAAAGCTTTAAGAGATTTATACGTTGCGAAACCTAAAGAGGTTCTAGTTAAATATCCAACGCATGAAGTCAAAGGTTGGGTATTGCTTCCAAAAGATTACGATTCAAACAAAGCTTATCCTGCAATTTTAGATATTCATGGTGGACCAAAAACGGTTTATGGAAAAGTGTTTTATCATGAAATGCAAGTTTGGGCAAATAAAGGATATTTTGTGTTCTTTTGTAATCCAAGAGGAAGTGATGGAAAAGGCAACGCTTTTGCTGATATTCGAGGAAAATATGGAACCATCGACTATGATGATTTAATGGCTTTTACCGATAAAGTGATGAAAAAATATCCACAAATCGATCCAAATAAAGTCTATGTAACGGGTGGATCTTATGGTGGCTTTATGACGAATTGGATTGTTGGTCACACGGACCGATTTAAAGCTGCAGCTACGCAAAGAAGCATTTCAAATTGGATCTCCTTTTATGGAACATCAGACATTGGATTCTATTTTGCAAAAGATCAAACAGATGGTCATCCGAATGTCGATACGGATAAACTTTGGGAACAATCTCCACTTAAATATGCATTAAACGTTAAAACACCCTTACTCTTTATTCATTCTGATCAAGATTATCGTTGCCCGATTGAACAAGCGATGCAGTTTTATGCCCTCATCAAAGAACGTGGCATTCCATCACGATTCGTTTGGTTTAAAGAAGAAACACATGAACTATCAAGAAGTGGTAAACCTCAGGGCCGTATGAAACGGTTAGAAGAAATTACCCATTGGTTTGAGACATATCGTTAAAATGAATTTATCCATGTATCAGTTATTTGCAGCATATTATGATCGAATCTTCGATTTTGATCCAGAGCTATTTAATCCGATTTTTAATCGATTATATCGTCATGCACTCGATATTGGATGTGGAACTGGACGATTAACGAAAGTCATTCAAGACCACCAAATTGATGTTGTAGGAATAGATTTAGATCCAGATATGATTGAAATTGCTCAATCAAAATTTCCAACTATCGATTTTAAAGTCAAAAATATGTTGGATCTAGAAGATTTGAAAACTTTCGATTTGATCACATGTTTTGGAAATACACTACCACACCTTAACCCGAAAGAATTTAATCAATTCTTTAGATCAATTGAAACAAAGCTCTTGAATGATGGTGTATTTTGGATTCAGCTCTTAAATTATGATGCAATCCTGAAATATCAAAAGAGTGAACTGAAGCCGATGATTAAAGAAGAATTTAAATTTTTGAGGTACTATGTGTTTTTGGATGAAAAAATAGCATTTCATACAAGGCTTGAAACTCAAGAAGGTATAAAAGAAGGCATGACGTTTCTTTATCCATATCAAATGAATAACTTTTTAAAACTTGAAGAGACTCATAAGTTAAAGGTTAATTGTTTTGGATCCTTAAGTGAAAAGCCTTATGATCTCGATCATGACTATTATTTATACGTTAAAGTCCAAAAAAGGCTCTAGTTTGAGCCTTTTTCATTAGAGGTTAGTTTTAATTGCTCATTTTCAACGATGAGTTCATAAGACTTACCAGGTATGATTGAGCCATCAATCATTTTGGTTGCAACAAACGTCTCAATTTGCCGTTGAATAAAACGCTTTAAAGGTCTTGCCCCATATTCATCATTGAAACCTTTTTGAATGACGAATTTTTCGATTTGTTCATTAATCGCGATGTGAATATTCTTTTCAAGTAATCGTTCTTGAAATTCCATTATCATTTTATGAGCAATTTCAATTTGAACTTTGAGATTTAAAGCATTAAAGATAATGATTTCATCAATGCGGTTGATGAATTCCGGTTTAAATGTTGATTTAACGAGTTTCATCACATCATCTTGTGCTGATTTTTCATAGCTCAATAAATATTCACTACCAATATTTGAAGTCAAGATGATTATGGTATTTTTAAAATCAACTGTTCTTCCTTGATTATCTGTTAATCGTCCATCGTCTAGTATTTGGAGTAAAACATTAAATACTTCAGGATGTGCTTTTTCAATCTCATCAAACAAAACAATCGAATAAGGTTTACGACGAACAGCCTCCGTTAATTGGCCGCCTTCATCATATCCTACATATCCTGGAGGTGAACCAATTAAGCGAGAGACACTATGTGCTTCCATATATTCACTCATATCGATTCGAACAATTTGATGTTCACTATCAAATAATGCTTCAGCTAAAGATCTTGCAACTTCAGTTTTACCAACACCAGTGGGTCCCAAGAAAAGGAATGAACCAATCGGTCTATTTTCATCTTTTATACCTGCTCGTTGTCGAATAATGGCATCACTGATTAATCTTAATGCATGATCTTGACCAATGACACGACGCTTTAATGTTTCTTCGAGATGGAGTAGTTTTTCTTTATCGCCGCTCATGAGTTTAGTTACAGGAATCATTGTCCACTTTGAAACGATTTCTGCAATACTTTCCTCTGTCACAATTTCTGTTAATAAACGTCCATCTTTTTGACTTTCTAAAGTCATTTCTTGAATTTCTTTTTCTAGTGCAGGGATTTTACTGTACTGTAATTCGGCAGCTTTTTGATAATTACTTGCATTAAATGCATTTTGAAGTTCAGTGCGTAAATCTTCTAGTGTGCTCTTTTTTTGTTTGATCTCATTAATGAGCGATTTTTCATGTTCCCATTGGGTTCTCAAATATTTTTCAACTTTTTTATAAGATTCGATATCTTTCCTGATTTTTAATAGACGTTCTTTTGATACTGGATCTGTCTCTTTTTCTAATGCTGTTTTTTCGATTTCCAGTTGCATCATCTTTCGATGCACATCATCTAATTCAACTGGCATAGAATCGATTTCCATTCGAATAGAAGCACAAGCTTCATCGATTAAATCAATCGCTTTATCTGGCAAGAATCGATCCGAAATATAACGATTTGATAATGTAGCTGCTTGGATGATGGCTGGATCAGAGATGTGCACACCATGATGAGCTTCAAATCGAGACTTTAGTCCACGTAAAATACTAATCGTATCTTCAAC
>DITP01000073.1:3726-3937 GCA_002422135.1 Acholeplasmataceae bacterium UBA6181 | reverse complement strand
TTTTTCCTTTTGTATTCCGCCTCAAGATGAAATAATCTACCAATAACCTCGATGATTTTCGCAGCGTAAGAGTCCTTCATATCAGATTCAGGTACACTTTTAATAATATCCATAAATCTTCTGCGGACATGCGCGAAACACCTTTGAAGATTAATGTTAGGATTATCTTTTTTCAGTTTTGTGTAACCAGCGTAATCATCACAGACAATCG
>DITP01000073.1:0-3686 GCA_002422135.1 Acholeplasmataceae bacterium UBA6181 | reverse complement strand
CGTTCTTTGTCTTCATCTGGCCTTTTACTAATCGATAGTGTGGTTTCATCTGCGTGGATCACACCGGCTTGATTAGATAATAAATCAGATTTCATATGGCTATAAAGTGGCGTAAGCACAGTCGCCATTTTAGCCATATAATTCGCTAAGTTTTGTTTGGATATCTCGATATCAAGGGTATCTTTGATATGTCTAGAAAGATGTTCAAAAGGAATCCCTAGTTCGTACTTATGATAGCCTACATAGGATAAAAAGGAGTGACTTACAATACTCCCAGGAAAAAGTGCGTTTGAAACAGGATAATAGAGTTTATTATCTGTTTTATTACAGTGTGCACATTTACAGCTCTTCTTAATAATCTTAACTACTTTCAAAGTCGCTGGAATAGATTCAATCACGTATCTTACCTTTTGAGACGCTAGTACTAAATCATCTCCACAGGTAGGACAAGTAGACTCATTCGGTTCTTCATATCTGGTTTCTACGACATGACGTTCAAAGTCAAATTTAGAGAAGTGATCGCTTTTAGGTTTACGGATTTTAGTTTCTTTCAAGATAGATTCGGTTTCGTTAATGATTACCGGGTTACTTACTTCAGTTTTAGGTACGAAACGTCTCAATCTTTCGATGGTATATTTTTCTTTAACGGTTTCCTTTTGTTTTAAAACTTCGTTCAATTGCGAATTCAACTCAAAAATAAGGCGATGATTTCGCTCTTGTTCTTCGAGTAATGCTTGATTTTGTTTCGTCAATCTTTCGATTTCAGCGAGGGCTTTTTTTAGGTTCATACAATGATTATACCACAAGTAAATATTTTTACTATATATATATAGTAAACACATTCTAAAACGCGATTTCTCGTTTACGATCTTCAATCACCCTTAATCCTTTTAATATCGCCTCTAAATCTTTCGCTTGATATCCGCCACTTTCGATTCTTTCTGGCCATTTAAACTTCGTGAAATTAATCTTATTGATGAGTAGCCAACTGCCGTACTCATCTTCATAGTATATTTTCAATGTCTTTCGATCTCTTGAACAAAACACAAATAATGTGTTGAGTATTTCTATCGGTGAGAAGTTACAGGATAGGAGTATCTGGAATCTGTTCATACCTGCTCTCATATCTATCTCTTTTGTGTAGAAGTAAATCTGTTTGACTCTCCTATAATCGATCATAAATTCTATCCAATATCGCTAGTGTCTGTTCTAGGGAAGTTGTCAGCTTTAATCCTTTTAACTCAATCACCACGATTGAATGATCAAACCGGGTGAAATGGGCTGATTTACGCTTTATCTCTTCACTCTTTAACATATTAACTCTAACATTGTTTTCCTCGTATACTTTCCCAGGCTCATCATCTAATTCTGGAAGTCTTACAAAGTCACCTTGAAGGTGATTGTACGCCCTTACCCAATCTCTAAATGTACCTCGTTTTAAATCATTAACTTTACAAAATTCTGTCGTGTTTAATCCTGACATCCGATATTTTTTTACCAGGTCTAGCCTTTCTCGATCGGTTAGTGTTTTTCTCATATTCGTTCTCCTTTTCCTTAAGGATACAAAATAACACTCTGTTTTATTAGAGTGTTATTATTTGACGTCTACAAATAATAAAGTATTATATATCATATTCAAATACAAATGCTATAATGAAAGTAATAACTCGTAAAGGTAAAGGTGGATATCATGACGACCCATTATGATTCAATTAATGATTATATCAATGCATTTCCAGTAGAAGTCCAAACTAAGCTTTTTGAAATAAAAGCATGCATTTTATCTATAGTACCGGATGCAACCGAATTATTCAACTATGATATTCCTGCGTTTGCTCTTATTAAAGGTGGAAAAAGGGAAGAACAAATCATGTTTGCAGGGTACAAAAAGCATATAGGTTTTTACCCACATCCGACAACCATTGCGTACTTTGAAAATGAACTGAAAAAATATAAGACAGCAAAAGGATCGGTTCAATTTCAAGTCAATGAGGACTTGCCAAAAAAACTGATAATTGAAATGATTCGATATCGGTATAATCTTATCATGAATCAAATATGATTTGAAAATTGTACAATAACACAAGAAAAAGCATGAAAGATCAAGTAAAATTATATGATATATCAGCTTAAAAGAATTCTTCAGACTAAGGGGTTTTATCGATGGCAATTATATTTATTACAGGGCTTTCAGGTTCTGGAAAATCCACTACGATTAAATCGTTGAAATCAAAAGGTTATCACGCATTTGATCTAGATTATGGATTTACACAAAAAAAGATTGATAATGAAACCATTATTGACGAAAAGAAGCTAGAAGCATTGTTATTGAACTTTAAGAATGAGGATTTGTTTTTATCTGCATGTTATTCCAATCAGGGAGATTTTTATCACCTGTTTAAGCACGTTGTTTTACTCGATGCCCCGCTTTCAATTATGAAAGAACGCATTGAAAATAGAACTTCGAATCATTATGGCAAACAACCAAATGAGTGGATTGAAGTACAACAAAGCTATGATGAAGTCTTACCTTTATTACGAATTGGTGCAGATAAAACTTTAAATACCCTAGTTTTAAGTGTTGATGAAGTAGCTAATCAATGCATTATGCTTTTGGAGATAGACTAGCATTAATATTCGATGGATAAAACACAAAGGAAAACAATATGGAATGTCCTAAATGTAAAAAACAAATGCGAAAAGGCTTTTTACCAGTCTATAAAGGTAGACTTTTTTGGGCTCCAGAACCGGAAAGAATACCTTTATTTATCAATAGTAAACCGAAAGACAGTATTGTGTTGTCTGACTATACGTTATCTTTGCCACTCAAAGCAGAAGCGTATTACTGTCCAACCTGTAAAATGGTGATCATGCATGAAAAGGATAACCAAACCAGTGATGATTCTGCAGAAAATCCCTTCATGTAAATCCTGTAATGTCAGCATGTGGTCATGTTATAATGATATTTGTTAAGGTGATTAGTAACCTCCTCAATCAAAATACACATGGAGAGCCATATATGAAAGCAGATACAGTACAATTAAAATTTGATTCGAAATATGTCGGAGAATTAACCTCACCTACAGGGTCTATTAAACTAGGTAGCCAAGAGAATGGCATGAAACCTTACCATCTCTTATTCGGTGCGCTAGCATCCTGCTTTTACGCGACATTTTTGAGTGTTGCTGAAAAGATGAGGGTCTCATTTACCGATGTGGATATCGAAGTATCCGGCAATAAACGAGATGAAACACCAGCAACCCTAGACCATGTTGAAATCAAGATGGTCGTATATAACGGGTCAGATCAAGCCAAACTTAAAAAAGCAGCTGAACTCGGTGCTCAATACTGTTCGATTCATGAAACCATCTCAAAGGTTGCGAAGATGGATTTAATCGTGACATTTGAAACCAAATAGAATCCTGGAGGCCTTATGAAATTGAACATCACAACCAATCACGTCATTCGTGGATTGGTTTATTTTTTGGGTATCATCATGACTGGTTTAGGGGTCAATGTCCTATTGAGAAGCACGCTTGGTGCTGGCGCATGGGACACAGTCATTTACAATTTGCGTGCCTTTTTCAATATAAACCTTGGTGTGGATGTCACTTTGGGCACAGTTAGTTTTATGATTTACTTGGTTGTACTCGCTTATGTCATGTGGTACTACAAGAAACTCAAGT